>JAUIMA010000170.1 GCA_030432675.1 Candidatus Hydrogenedentota bacterium
TCTGACGGGGCTACGCCACACGACCCATCCCCACCACGCAACGGCAGGGGGCTGTCCACATTCCGCCCCGAAGGGGCAAAACAGTTCCACAGCCCAGGGCAACGCCCTGGGTGAACACGCCGCAAAAAAACACCCAGCCCTGAAAGGGCGACACAGCACCCACGCCAAACAGCGCGACCATAACGCCTCAGCGGGGCGACACGTCGACCGGTGCCCACATTCCGCCCCGAAGGGACAACACCACACGGCTCACCCACACCATACAGCCCCGGAGGGGCGTCAGCCTGTAGCTTGGGGTGGAGCGAGGTACGAGCGAAACCCCAGGAAAAATGTCCAACCAAATCCCACGAACCCCTGGAGCGGGTGGCAGCACGCCTCCCCAACCGCCCCGAAGGGGCACAACAGTTCAAAAGCCCAGGGCAACGCCCTGGGTGAACACGTCGCAAAAAAGCACCTAGCCCTGAAAGGGCGGCACAGCACCCACGCCAAACACCACCAAACAAATTCCGCCCCAGAGAATCGAAACCCTGCGACCCACCCACACCATACAGCCCCGGCGGGGCAACACCACACGGCTCACCCCCACCATCCAGCCCCGGAGGGGCGTCAGCCTGTAGCCTGGGGTGGAGCGAGGTACGAGCGAAACCCCAGGATCGAAGCCCCCTCTCCCCCCACGAACCCGCAGAGCGGGTGACACGATGCCAACCCAACCGCGCCATCTCCAGCGCCGCGCCACCACGCAACACACGACCACACAAAGGAAGCAACAGATCATAGATTCGACTCAACATCCATCACTCCCTTCGTGTTCTTCGTTTCTTCGTGGTAAGAACGGCCGACTCATTTCACCGCAACACGCAACGCTTTCGCTAATCCGCGCTCATGTCGTCGCTGCGAATATCGGCATCCACATCATCACCGCCCGGCGCACCATCGGCGCCCAACGAAATAATCACGTACTTCCGGGAATTCTCCAATTGATACTGGAAGGGATTGCCCCAGGGATCCAGGGGCACCTTGCTCTCCGTCAGAAACGAATCACCCGACGGCGGACTCACCAACGCGTCGAGGCTGTCGGGGAATTTCTTAAACTTGAGCTTGTAGGCCACCAGCGCCTGGTCGAAGCTCTTAATCTGGGTCTTCGCCGCCGCCACGTTGCCTTCATCGGCCGCGTTCAGCACGTTGAAACCCACGATAGCCGCCAACACGGCCAGGATGGAGATCACCACCATCAATTCAATCAGGGTGAAGCCGCCGTTGGCCCGCGCGACCCGTCGCATCTGTTTCGTTTTCATGACCGTTGTCCTCCGTTATAGATTTTGGCTCATATTCAATATGGGCAGCAGAATGGAAATCACCAGGAAGCCAACAAAGACACCCATCACAATAATGATCACCGGCTCGATAAGCCCGACAATGGCCTCAATCGTGAGGCGCACATCATCGTCGTACGTATCCGCCACCTTAATCAGCATATCCTCAATTTCACCACTCTTTTGCCCCAGCTCCACCATGTGAATCATCATGGAGGGGAAAAGGCCGGTCTCGCGCAACGGCTGGGCCAAATCACGGCCCCGCCGCACCCCCGCCTTCACCTCATCCATGTGCTCCTTAAAATACGCATTCTCTAATACCGAGTTTACCACCTCCAGCGCCGGGAGCATGGTCAGTCCACTTTGGAGCATGGTGCCCATGGTCCGGGCAAATCGCGCACACACCAACTTCAGGTGTAGGCCGCCATAGAGAGGAAAGCGCAGTTTGAGACGGTCCCATTTGATGCGCCCTTCCGGTCGGGAAATCCACCAGCGCCACAACATAAAGGCACCCACAATCACGCCGATAATGAGCCACCAGTAGGTGCCCAGAAAATGACTCGACGCAATCAAGATTTCGGTGGGCTTGGGCAACTCCGCCTCTTGCCGCTCGAAGATGATGGTTATACGGGGAACGATGAACATCATCAGGAAGATGACCACCGCCACGGCAAAGAGTCCCATGAAAACCGGGTAGGCGAGGCTCGACGTAAGCTGGGCCTTGAGTTTGGCCTGGTGCTCCTGGATATCGGCCAGGCGAAAGAGCACCTCTTCCAGGGTGCCACTCACTTCACCGGCACGCACCATATTGACGTAAAGATTGTTAAACAAGCGCGGGTGCTTCGCCAGCGCATCGCCCAACGTCGCGCCACTGTTCACGCTATCGCGAATGTCGTAAAGGGCCGCCTGAAGCCGCTGTTTGCTGGTCTGCTCCTGCATGGCACCCAGGGCATCCACCAGGGGCATGCCCGCACGGAGCAACACGCCAAACTGGCGCGTGAGCATGGCCAAATCCCGCGCAGACACCCGGCCACCACCGCCGCCCTTGGGACCATCGCCCCCTTTGGTGGAGGCGGAGAGGGCCTTGCTCTCTTCGATGTCGGTGGGAAAGAGCCCCTGGTCGCGGAGCTTCTGACGGGCCTGTGCCGCGCCTTCCGCATCGATCACGCCCTTTGAATTCTTGCCCGTCGCTTTGACTATCGCTTTGTATTCATAGACCGCCATAGGACGTCCTGGCTTCCTTCATGGTTACTCGAAACAGCGCAACGGTTTTCCGGGGGCCAACAGCTGAGCCCGAGCTCCGGACCGGCCGATTGAACTCACGGGGTCTCCCCCCGGGCAGGCCAATAGCATTCATCAGACATTCCTCTGAAAAGAGAAGCTTCCGACAAATGAGCCCACCGGCTTAGTCCATGATTTCCTCTTCCATATCATTGCGCGTCACCCGCAGAATCTCTTCGGCGGAGGTAAGTCCCAGCATGGCGCGGTTGGCCCCATCTTCCCGCAAGGTCCGCATGCCAAACTTGCGGGCTTCCCGCTTAATCTGGTTGGAATCCACGCCCTGCAGCGCCATCTCCTGGATGCGGGGCGTCATCACCAGCAACTCAAAAATTCCCGTTCGGCCGCGGTAGCCCCGGTCGGAGCAATCCTTACAGCCCACCGCATGGTAGAGCACCCGCTTCTCCGGATCGGCCGGCGCTTCCACGCCCAGCTCCTTGTAGGTCTCCAACTCGGCCATGTAGGCCTCTTTGCAGGTGTCGCAAATTCGCCGCACCAGGCGCTGGGCCTGAATGGCAATGGTGGAAGACGTGACCAGGAAGGGCTCAATACCCATATTAACCAGACGGGTAATCGCACCGGCACTGTCGTTGGTGTGGAGGGTGGAGAACACCAGGTGACCGGTGAGCGACGCCTGCACCGCCATCTCTGCCGTTTCCATATCCCGGATTTCACCAATCAGAATAATGTCCGGATCCTGACGCAAAATACTGCGCAGGCCCGCAGCGAAGGTAAGGCCAATCTTGGGCGCCACCTGAATCTGACCGATGCCTTCCAACTGATACTCGATGGGATCTTCCACCGTAATAATATTTTTGTCCGGCGAGTTTACCTTTTGCAGGGCCGCGTAGAGGGTCGTCGATTTACCCGAACCCGTGGGCCCCGTCACCAGCATGATACCGTGGGAACTCTGGATGATGCGGTCCAACTGAGAGTTGTCCCGTTGCTCCATACCGAGTTGCTCAAGACTGAAGAGGAAACTGCCCTTCTCCAGAATACGCATCACCACCCGCTCGCCGTGGGCAATGGGAATAATCGACACACGAATGTCGATCTCCTTGCCGCTCAAACGAATCTTAATACGACCATCCTGGGGCAGCCGGTGCTCGGCAATGTTCAGGTCGGCCATAATTTTCACACGGGAAATCACCGCCGCCTGTTGACCCCGGGGCACCGAAAATTTTTCATAGAGCACGCCGTCAATCCGATAACGGACCCGCACTTCTTTTTCGAAGGGCTCAATGTGAATATCCGACGCCCGGTCTTTCACGCCCCCCGTAATCACCAGGTTAATCAGCTTGATGATGGGCGCTTCGTTGGCCAGATCGAGGAGGTCGCGCTCGGAGTTAAGCGCATCGAGGGATTTGTAGTCGTCCCCCTCGGCCATGGTGATGCTGTCGATCATGTCGGCAGCATTCTCGGTCTGCTGCTCGAAATAGCTGTCGATAATCTGCTGAATGGCCGCCTTGGTGCACAACACGGGCGACACATCCCCATCGAGCAAGAGACGGAGATCATCGAGGGGCAACAGATTGACCGGATCGTTCACCGCCACCAGGTAGCCGTTACCGTTCTTCTTCACGGGCACCATGTGGTACTCGCGAATGAACGAAATGGGTACCTTTGTGGTCAGTGACGAATCCACCTCATCCACAATACCTGGCTCATAGGGCACGTGGTACTGTTCGCTCAATGCGCCCAGCACCTGCTCCTCATCCACGTAGCCCAGATCGAGCAACAGGTCGGCCACGGCCTTGGGCCGGATCTTCTGCAACTCGAAGGCTTCTTCGACTTGTTCGGCGTGCACCGATCCCTGTTCTACCAGAATGGCGCACAATTCCTCGTCGTGACCGCTGCTCATGAACTACCTCTTGATGTCGCCGCGACGAAAATTGCTGGATGCCGTGGAACCGGTGTCGCGCCCCGTAATCGCCGCCGACTCTTCGAAGGTGGGACGGTGGGTTTTACGCCGCTGCCGTTTCTTCTTCACGCGCTGGAAAAATCCCTGGTCGAAGAGTTCGTCGAGATTGGTGTCGTGATATTCGTTCAGCTTGTGGAGCGTCAGGCGCTCCATGTCCACACTCTCTTTGACGATGTGGGGCGTAATCAGCACCACCAGGTTGCTCTTCTGCCGCGTGTTCCCCTTGGAGCGGAACAGGGCACCCAGGACCGGGATATCGCCCAGCACAGGCGCCTGGTTGCGGGTGCGGTTCGTCGAATCCCGAATCAACCCCGCCAGCACGGCCGTGGACCCATCTTTCACCAGCACCTTGTTGGCAAACTCGGACTTGTTGGTCGTGGGACCCACGAGGTCCACGTTACCCACGTTGGCATCGGCCTCGGCGATATCGGAGACTTCGATGGAAACTTCCAGCAACACGTTGTCGCCTTCACTAATCTGAGGCGTTACCGTGAGCTTCACACCCACGTCTTCACGCTGAATCCGCGTGGTGCCGAAGGAAGTGGAGGTCACCTGACCATCCGCATTGGTCGCCGGACGGGAACTACCGGTGATAAAGGGCACTTCCTTACCCACCGTAATGGAGGACTCCTCGTTATCGATGGTCGTCAGGCTTGGCTGGGAAAGCACCTCGAGATCCGACAACGTTTCCAATGCCTGAAAGAGCACGGGCACGAAAGGCACATCCACAGAGCGACCACCCACTTCGATTGAGAGTGAATCATACACACCGGCGGACAGGCCACCACCGGAACCCAGGCCAAGCACGTCAGTGGCGAGACTGGTACCACCGGCCAGGACTTGCGCGAGATCCGCGACGGGCAACAGGCCCGTGGCCGTCATCCCGAAACCATCTTCGCCGCCTACACCGGCGGCGTTGACCGTGAGGCTGTAGTCGTCGTTGAGGGACACATCCATCACGCTGGCCTTCACATAGACCTGACGCTGGGGCACATCAAGACGGGCAATAAACGCTTCGAGGAGTTTGTAATCCTGGGGCGAGGCCACAATCAACAGGGAGTTGGTCTGGTCATACCGAGCGACCTGCACCTGCTGGTCGAAAATCTGCACTTCGGCGGACTGGGCGGCACCACCCCCACCACCGGGGGCTGCAGCGTTTCCACCGGCCGAAGCCTGACGCCGCGGTGCCGTGCCCAGGAGGGGCTGGAGGGCCTGCTCCATCAACTCGGCGTCGGCATTCAGCAATTCATAAATGTGCATGTTGTTGCGTTCGTAAGGCGTCGGGGAATCGAGGCGCACCACGAGGTCGCGCACCTGCTCCATCATGCCGTCGGTCGCCACCACGATGAGCGCATTGAGCCGCTCGTCGGGCACCATGCGCAATACTTCTTCGTTAGATCCAATCACTTCAGAGGAATTGGCCCCCGGAACGGTCCGCGTCGTAGGACGTGTCGGCCGCGTGGCGGGGCGGACCGTCGTGGTACGGCTGGAAGTACGGCCCGCCGTGCCACCATCTTCGGGGGCAAGGAGCACTTGCTCCAGCTGGGTCGCGATGACGTCGGCCCGGGTGTACTCGAGGGTGAAGATTTCCATCCCCGTGTCGTTACCCGGAATATCCGCGAGGTCGATAAAGCGCAACATGCGCCGGAGGCCGTTGGCCGTGTCGGTAATAATCAGCGTGCCCGTGGGCAGGTAACTGTCGATCTTCGCTGACTTACTGCCGAGCTGCTGCAGGGCGGTCGCAATCTCGGACGGGTCGGCGTATTTAATGGGCACAATGTGGGTGGAAAAGGTGTCGAATTTGTCTGGCGGCAGGGTCTCGTAGTTCCCACCGATGACCAGGTCGGTCTTGTCAGGCTTCACATCGCCCGAAGGGATGACCTGGATCATATGGCCGTCGAGGTTTTCCACCAGCGAGAAACCCCGGGTCAGCAGCACCGACTCGAGCACTTCGTAGGCCATTTCGGGCGGAAATTTATCGTGGGTAATAATGGTGACGGTGGCCGCGCCGATATTGGGGTCCACGTCGAAGTTCTTGCCCGTGAGCTTGGCGATGTGCTCGATCACCTCAATAAGCGGCTGATCATTAAAATTGAACATCACGTCTTCGCCGGGCGTTTCACCCAGGGGAATACGGCTGCCCCCTTCGGCGGAACTCAACTTGGCACCACCGCCGGGCTGGGGAGCGGCAGGGCGCGCCGGGGGCGGCACGGCCGTCGGGCGGGCAATTCGGGGACGGGTCGTGCGGGTGCCACTGCTGGGCGGGGCCGGGGGCGCGGCTGTGCCCGGCTTGCGGGTCGCCGTGCCGCTGCTGGGACGGGCCGGTGCGGGCTCGGGCTCGGGCTCCTCCTCCATCTCTTCCTCGACGTACTCTTCTTCTACGACGTCTTCGGCTTCTTCTTCGACCAGCTCCTCTTCCACCACGGCCTCATCTTGCGCGTAGGCGGTGGGCGCAAGGGATAGCAATTCCAGCGCGACAAGGAATGCGGCGCAACACGCGATACAATGCTTCAGCACGGTCTGTCCTTCCGAAAGTGTTCGGCGGGCCCTGTCCATCAGGGTCCCGTAGATTACTTTAAGTTGTAGGTAATGTTTTCAACCCGTCCATTGCGGAGAATTCCGATCCGGAAGGAGTTTACGTTCTGGTATTTCTGCACCATTTCAAGAATCTTCTGCTCACTGTCGATCTTCTCATTGTTGACCGTCTGTAGCACGTCCCCATTCTCGAGTCCGAGCTTCTTGGCCAACGGCACGTCAGAGATATCGGCGGCTGTGATACCCGCGACGCGACCGCTGGAATCGCGGTAGAGTTCGGGCTTGACCTTGGTCACCAGATCTACATAGTTGACCTGGAGCTCTTGAATGAATTCGTTCTTATCCAATTCCACCCGTGTCGCCACCTGGGCAGTTGGACGGGAGGGACGGCGCGAGGCCATGGGAGACGGCGCGTTGCCGGCCTCTTTGTCTTCATCCATGCTCAGTCGCTCCAATTGGGGCGGGCTCTTGAGGCTGTTTTTGAGCACGACCCAACGGGGATGCACCTCTTCCAGCGTCACACTCGGCACGACCGTATCACCGACGAAGAAGAGTTGGCTGCCGGTCTTACGGCTCGCATCTTCAATGCTGGCCGACGCGTAGACGCTCTTGGCGGAAAGACTGGTGGTGCCCCACAGCGTAAGATTCAGCGTCGTCTCCACGACCTCTGGACCGGGCGGAGGCGGTGGTGGCGGCGCAGCAGCGGCTTCCGCCGGGTCAAAGCGGCCCGCTTCGCCAAAGAGCCCATTACTCTTGATACTGTCGTAGTCTTTCCGGTCCCGCAGGGCCAGGATTAAGGGGGGGGCCGCCGTCAGGGTCTCCGGGTCGTTGGGACTGGCCGACACGGCCGGGGCTTCAAATAACTGCATCACGACCATACCGCCGGTGAGCACGATCAATCCGAAGAGGATCAGATAGAGCACCAGGAAGCTTTGTCGTATGATGAGACCACGTACCATTTTTACCTCATATCCCTGGGGGCATTCTGCGTTTGGAGAATCCACTGTAACGTTGCGAACGACCAGGCGGCCACGTGACCTGCCGGTTTGCCTATGGTGCAACGTGTTGCAATCACTCAAGTAACGCCGCGTTTGGAAAGCAGGTTGACAGGGACACTCCCCGATGGCCTCTCCACGCCGTACACCCCGGATTGAATCGGACCGAGGTCCAGAGCGCTAGTGTATCCCATTACTTTCAGAAATCGCAACGGATGGCAGGGTCACGGCACGGTGCGCAGGGGCAGCCCCCTCAGTCTTAAAAAAGCGCGCACCCCCGGATATTGGGGATGCGCGCAAGTACAACACCATAGATGGTTTGGCTTCTATTGCTCTTCGGCCGCTTCCTGGTCACGGGCGATGGCGCGCAACTCGGCCATGTAGTCGGTCAACGTCATGGTTGCAGGCACTTCCGCACCCGCAGGAAGGGACTTGGCAATGCGTGCCTGCAGGTCGGCCGAAATGGCCACCGTGTCTTCATCCGAGGCGGATTTAGCGCCGGAAACACTGACTTTCCCTGCCTCGCCGTTGTAGACCTGATAGCCCAAATTCTCTACATACGTGAGGTGGACCACCACAGATTCCCCTTGGGTAAACTGGGCCAGGTCGGAAACTTCGGAAATCAGACCGCCCACACGACCACCGAGCTGGGTAATCGTGATGCTGGACTGTTTATTCAACGTCCCTTTTGCGCGGTCGGTGATTTCGATAACCACATCCGTAAAGATCTGGGAGCCTGGTGTCTCCTGTCGTGAAACGACAGAGGTAACCGTTCCAGAAACAATATCGCTGGAATTGGCAACCAAGTCGTCGGTGGTCTGGTAGAGCAATAAGGCGTGCGCAGGAATACCGAAGAGCAGGGCACCCGTCACAGCGAGGGCAGCCGCAGCACGAGCGACCCGACGACGACGGCGAATGACCCAGGCACCGGCCAAGAGCGCACCAGCAAGAACAAGCACGTTATCCAGGCACCAGTAGATAGCACCCACGGCAGCCGCGGTGAGACTGTAGGCCGTCCCGTTACCCAACATGAAACGGGCCAGCGTCGGAGAGATCCGATAATAGGTATCCACAATAAAGCTTCCCAGTGCCGTTTCCATCAAGATGCCATCGCGAATGGAGCGAACGGAATTCGCACCGGTGACCACACCGGCTACACCGCCCATATCCGCGCCGGCTTTGACGCCCGAGACAACATTAAAGATGCACACATCGTTGGGATCACCAAACATGGGATTATCCCCGACAATGGCAGAGATGGTACGCTCGGTGTCTTTGCTGATAAGCGTTTCCCGCTGGTAATCCCAGACAAAGGGCGTACCGGCATCTTTGTTGGAAATATCAATGATGTTATCCACCTCGTGGAGCACTTCGGAAGGGAATACGTTGTTAAAGGCAGCGGTGGGAGGCAGAATCGAATCCAGGGTGTCTGGATTCTGGATTGCCTGGGGCGGTGCCTGACGATCAAAACCCGTGAAGTTCAACGGGTTACTCGAGAACGTGTAGTCCGCGCCAAAGACACCGGATTCCGTTTCCATCTGCTTCCACATGTAGGGAAGCTCGAAACGCCCTTCGCGCTCGGGGTACAAACCACTATTCACATAGAGAGCACTCAGGGTGCTGAACACCGCTACACGGGGCGTGGTTTCGTCATTGTCCACGTCGGCCCAGGCCACGATATGGGCGCCCGGGACCGGAGCGGAAGGAAGGGCAGTACCGGGATTGGTGCGCGTACGCACTTCGCCGGTAAGATTGAAGAACAAATCCTGGCTACCGCGGGGATAGAGCCACGCCACACCCGATATATCGTCAGGCGCCAAATCGGAACCGCCACCGCTACGGGCACCGTTACCGTCAATCACGTCGAAGATGGTCGGATACATGGTGGGGGTAACACCAATACGACGGCTTACGCCCGCAATGGAGTGGCTGAGCACCTGGCTCTCCACCAGCCCTAATATGCTGGACGGGTCGCCGGGCACAGCAAGGTCCGGCGCCAGATTGTTCAACGCGGTGTGGTCCAATCCGTAGAAGTGACCAATCTCGTGCACCATCGTCGCCATGAGATCCGCAAGAGGCTCTTCACCTGCTGCGGGGGGCCGGGTCATGCTGGCATTGATAATGATATCATTGTCAATGATCTGTCCCGAACTGACAAGCACCGTGTCCGTTCCAGATTGGATGACCGTTTCTTCCGCGGCCCAAAAGGTCACGTTGACACCAATCACACCGCCAGTAAGACCTGGCACGAGGACTTCACCAGGATCGGGAACGACATCTTCGTCGGCCTGTCCGTCACCATCCAGATCCTGCGTTTCCGTGACCTGCATCGCTATCACGTTGAGCGTATCGAAATTATCCAGTCCCGTAAAAATGGGATCCTGAACCATTCCGACCACATAGGTGGACGCGTAGGACTGGGGAACACGCTCCCAGACGGCGAGGGCTTCTTCAACGATGTCAATTTCGCCGTCGTTAAAGCCGCTCTTTCCATCTTCGATATAGACGGGAACGCCTTCGTCCTCGTCCACTACACCGTCGTTATTCGTGTCGAAAAAACTACGGTTGTACTGTTTATACCGCAATACGCCGGCTGAATCATAGGCTCCGATGGGAAAAAACGCCCATGTAGCCGGAGCCAATACTACGCCGCAACAAAGTATTGCCAGTCCTAGTTTCCGTGTACGTGATGTCACGAATCCGCTTCCTTTCATACCGGGCACGCGCTCATCCGAGTGACAAGCCAACATGCGTCGTTACTATCTGCTCTTAATCTATACGCGGCCCGGTTTCAAGCTTAGTGGGCTGTTCCTGCACTCTTACGTTTCAATCCAATCAGCAATCCGCCGACTGCCAGTAGCAGTAC
>JAUIMA010000171.1 GCA_030432675.1 Candidatus Hydrogenedentota bacterium
CGTTGGGGTGCCACCCTCAAAGACGGGAGCTCCGCGACCGTCTTTGTGGGTGTGGTTTGTCCAAGCGTATGGGAATTGTCTTGACGACGTGTGGCGTTCATGGGTCACCCACAAGCTTCTGTGGCTTCGCCACAACGCTTGAGGGTGGCACCCTTGGGTCTCTTTCGTGACGTTACCCGGGGCACTCCACCGTTGTCGTGATGACACCAACGTGCCCTACAGAATCAGCATCACGTCGCCGTAGGAATAGAAGCGAAACTTTTCCCGGATGGCGTGTTGGTAGGCTTCCATGATGAGGTCGCGCCCGGCGAAGGCGAAGACCAGGGCCAACAAGCTCGACTTGGGGAGGTGAAAGTTGGTCTGTAAGACATCCACCCCGCCGAAGTCGTAGGGCGGGTAGATGTACTTGTCCGTGCGCCCTTCACCGGCATGGAAGGCGCCGTCGCGAAACTGGGTCTCCAGGGTGCGGGTTGCCGTCGTACCCACCGCAATGATTCGTCCGCCTTTGGCGCGCGTCGCGTTGAGGGTGGCCGCTGCCTCTTCGGAAACGAAAAAGTCTTCCGGGTCCACGTAGTGCTCTTCCAAAGTTTCTGCCGTGATGGGCTTGAAGGTGCCGTAGCCCACGTGGAGGGTAATAGCAGCGCGGTCGACGCCCTTGGCATCCAGGGCGGCAAAGACCTCGGGGGTAAAGTGGAGCCCTGCGGTGGGAGCTGCCACGGCACCATGTTGGGCTGCGTAAACCGTTTGATAGCGCGTCAGGTCGCTGTCTACCTGGGTGTCCCGATGGATGTAGGGGGGCAGGGGAAGTTCGCCAATCTTTTCCAGGGTCTCGATGACGTCAGGCGTATCGAAGCGCACCATTCGCCGCCCTTCGGGCAACACCGCACCGACCGTGGCCACCACGCCGCCAGCAAGATGGACCGCCGTGCCTGGCTTGACCTTGGCCGAAGGCCGCACAAGCGCCGTCCATTCTCCGGGGTGTTCTTCGTGAAGGAGGAAGATTTCCACCTTGCCGCCCGTGGGCTTGGTGCCATGTAAGCGGGCCCGAATAACCCGCGTGTCATTGAGTGCCAGACAATCCCCGGGGCGAAGGTAGTTGGGCAGATGGGAGAAGATTTCTTCGGTGATACTGCCATCGGCGCGGTTTATCACGAGCAGGCGCGACTGGTCCCGATTGGGACAGGGGGTCTGGGCGATGAGTGCTTCGGGGAGTTCGTAGTGGAGGTCGTCAACGTGCATGGGGTAGGTGCCTGGTGAAATGGGGGATTTGGAGGGCCCACAATGGCCCGAAAGGAGATCATAGCACGGCGAGCAATGCGGCATAAATGGTTTATGGAGCGCCGCGGACCCGACAGCTTGTACCGCAATTGCACAAAAAAGACCCCTATGGAGCGCCGTCGGCCCGACGGCCCGCACCGCCGATGCAAAAAAAGAAAGCCCCCGGGCGAAACCCGGGGGCGCAGTTTTCAGTAGTCGTCGTTGCTATTCCCACGCTTCGGGAAAGCTCACCGTAATCGCGTAAATGACCGGGTCGAGTTCCTGCATCACCGCATGGTCGGAGCTGAATTCCGTATCGCCCGCAACCTGGGAGTACTTTTCCTGTGGAAAGTCTGGCTTGGCGTCATAATCCGGCTGAAAGGTCAATCCGAAGAACACCGGCTGAAAGCCCTTTTCCGGGTCTTCGTGGGGCAGGCCCTTGATGTTTCCGTTATAGCCTTCCGACAGGGAGCCGCCATAGTCCCACTCGAAGCCATAGAGCTTGAAGGGCTTGCCATTGATTTCCTGTACCTTGGTGAGGGGCGTGCCCAAAGAAATGCCTTCGGCCGTTTTCCAGACCGATTTGGCGCCCGTCAACTCTACCGTCGCCGGCGTCGCCTTATTTTCCGAATCCATCCAGAGGATACGGACCGTCTTGGTCTCGTCATCGAGAAAGAGCCCGGTGCCCATTTCCGTTTCGCCTTCCCCCAGGAAAAACTCCGTGTCCTTGACGTTTTCAGCCCCATAGGCCGCGATGAGATCGGCGGCCGTGGAGGTGGCGGTAATCTTGCCGACCCGTTCGCCAGGAACGATAAGCCAGTCCTCAGCAGGAGTCGCCGCTTCCGGCGTGGGCGTAGGCGCGGGCGTCACCGGCGCAGACTCCGGGGTTGCTTCGGCGGCCGGTGTAGCGTCCATTGCGGCGTTGGCGGGGGCTGGAGCCGCTGTCTGTGTTTCGGGCGGCGGGTCGGACACTTGGGGGTCGGTAGACTTTCCGCAGCCTGCGACCGCAAGAGTTAGCAGGGCACACAGCGAAAGGCGCTGGATGGATGGAGATCGAAAAAGCATGATGTGGTACTCCCAGTTTACGTCGTCAAGAGGCAGGTCACCCAAGGTGTTCCTGGATGCGATGGCCCAGTGTAAAGGGGGAATTTGGTGTATTCAACTTTTCCACATGAAAGTGTGAATACCAAGACTATTTGTTTCAGGAACGGGGATTGCTGGATGTGTCTTTCTGTTACATAATGTTCATACGTGATAAACAGTAATACGGAAAAACGCCAACACCAAAGCGACTCAAACTCGGACACTTTTCTAAGTGGCTGGCATGGCGCTTCTTATCCATTTGGCTAGTATTCGGTACGAATCTTGCGTCTTTATTGCTATGGCGGGAGAGGGGCATACGAGCGGGCAAACACTTGGGGTTGCACGCATCTCGGTTCCTTTCTCTCTGTCTCAATGTTGTATCCAGTGTGTGCTGGAAGGCAGTAATCACGCAGGGGATTTTATCCCACCATTCTCAGGAGAGAAACATCCATGAAGAACAAGACCATTCTGGCCGCGCTCGTCGCGGTCGCCCTCGGCGTTGCCAGCAACGCCACGGCCGTTGTCACCTTTGATGACGACCTGACCCACGGCGTTATTTTCGGTAGCGGGAACGCCAACGGCAACTTCACCATTGACCGGAATCAGGGCGTAGAGCTGGGTCTCCGCGCGAAAATTCCTTACTCGGGCGTGACCAACAGCAACGGCGACGGCTCTTATTCCTACACCACCGCCGATATCGATACGGGTGGTCGGGCCTCCTGGAACTTCGATTGGGCCATCAACACCAACGAATCCGGCGCTTCCGGGTTTGTCCTTTCGGACCTCACTTACCTGCTCGAGTTTGACTACGACCCGAGTGCCGGTGTGGACTACCACGGCTTCGGCACGGCCCTCGGCCTGAGCGGCGACCCCGTGACGCCGACGGCAACCATTCCGTTTTTTGACCATGCCCTGGGCAACAACGCGACCGTTCAGGGTCCTGGTAACCCGAATGTGGCTGCCGATGCGACGGCCTATGCCGCTGCGATGGGTACGGACAATGTGGCGCAGAACTCCTGGCGTGGCCAGTGGATGCAGACCATCCCCGCCGCCTCGTTCGATCCCTATGGTCCCGGTACCTACAACATCCGTCTGAGCGCATTTGACGGTTCCGGTGCCACGGTTGCCAGCACGGAAATCGAAGTCCACATCAACGGCGGCGCGCCCGTCCCCGAACCCGCCACCATGACCCTGCTTGGTCTTGGTATTGCCGGTCTCGGTCTTCGCGCCCGCAAGCGCAAGAACGCCTAAGAACCACTGACTACGCGCAAGAGTGGTCCCTGGTTTGCCCCGCATCCCTTTCATAAGGTGGTGCGGGGCATTTTGTTTGGCGTGAGTTAAATCACCGGCTCCGCCGATGGTCACTGACTGGCGAAAGACCGGGGGGCTTGCGACGTTCTGGTGTGACTCCTTGCTTCGACCCACGACGCGGAGGAGGTTTACATCGTGCCAATGATTTTGTATTGTAGGGGAGTAGTGCAAGGGGAATGATCTGGCGGTCTGGAGATTGTTCAGGGCGAATGAGGGTTTTCGGTTTTGCAGTATTCCGTGGATGACATTGTCGCGACGTTGAGTGTGCAGGTCTTCCACGTGCCAGCAGGTGAGGTGGCCGCAGCGCGGGATGCCTCCGGGCAGGCGGGGGAGGCCTCGTTGATTCAGGAGTTAAGTCAGCGGGGATTTCTGGCGGATTTCGAGCGGGCATTTCTCGAAGAGCTTTCCGAGAAACTGATTGATCGTGATGGGCCCACGGCGAGCAGGCTGCGACTGGGGGAACCAGAAGGGCCAACGGTGGCCATGGCGGACGAAGCGGTTGAGTATCTCTCCGACTTTCGCGCCCTCCATCAGTCCAGTCAATGTCTCCGTATCGATGGTGAAGTGCGTTATGAGCACCTGAAGGAGCAGGGTCGGGGAGGCATGGGGCGGGTGCTTTCCGTTTGGGATCGGAGGATGGCGCGGGAGGTAGCCCTCAAAGAGCTCTTACCGGATACGGTGGCTCGACGGGGGAGTGACCCCGACACGGGGGTCGCGCGCCAACGGGTGATTGCCCGATTCCTGAAAGAGGCCCAGGTCACGGGGCGGCTCCAACACCCGGGCATCATTCCGGTCCACGAAATCGGCGAGCGTGCCGACGGTACCCTGTACTACACCATGAAGTTTGTGCGGGGGAAAACCCTCCGTCAGGCCATTCGGGATGCGCAGACGCTGGAAGAGCGGATGGACCTGCTTCCTCATTATGTTGACATGTGCCAGGCGATGGCCTATGCCCATGCCCATGGGGTCATTCACCGGGACCTTAAGCCGAGTAATGTGATGATTGGCGAGTTTGGTGAGACCCTGGTCATTGATTGGGGCCTGGCCAAAGAGACCGATAGTGCGGAGGAAACGGGAGAAAACGGCGCGGGGCCCGTCATCACGTCGGAGCGCAATAGCCCGGGATTGACCATGGACGGCCAACTCATTGGCACGCCCCACTACATGGCCCCGGAGCAGGCGGCGGGCCAGCATCATGCCCTGGATGCCCGTACGGATGTGTATGCCCTGGGAGCTGTGTTGTATCAACTACTGACGGGTAGCCGCCCCTTCGAATCCCTTTCGCGACTGGATGTGATCCAGACCGTGGTCAAAGACGCACCTCCGTCACCCGAATCCTTGTGTCCCCAGATTCCTGCGGCCCTGGCCACCATTTGTAAGCGGGCCATGGCCCGCGAGCCATCGGCGCGGTATCATACGGCCCGCGAATTGGCCGATGAAGTGCTTCGCTTTCAGTCGGGTGCCGTGGTGGCCTCTCACGATTACGGTCTCCGAGAGCATGTGCTGCGATTCGTTAAGAAGCATCGCCCCGCCGTGATGACCGCCGTTGTAGCGGCCGTGCTCCTGGTGTGCGTGGTGACCTATTCCATGCTGACGTTGCGGGATGGACGTGCAACAGAGCGGGCACTGCGCCTTCAATCCGATCAGGAGCGCTATGACCTTTCCATTGCGTTGGCCCAGCGCAGTCTCGGGGAATTCCAATATGACGAGGTGAACCGCATCCTCGAAGAAAGCCCCCTGGAATATCGGGGTTGGGAATGGGGGCACCTCTACTACCTCTCCCAACTCCGGCGCCAGAGTTATGAAGGACACCCCGGTCGTCTCGCTGCCATGGATCTCAGCCCTACTGGGGAGCACGTGGTAACCCTGGATTTCAGCGGTGCGGCGTTGCTGTGGTCCCTGCCCGAAATGGACCTCATGCGAACGTATACTGTGGATAGTGAAGGGTGGGCGGTGGCCTTTCATCCCAAGGGGAACGAGTTCGCCACCACCGGGCTGGACGGGCGAATCCGGCGCTGGGGAGTAGAGACCGGAGCGCTCCTCGCTGACTATCAGGCTCCCGGCGACAGTGCGTCTGCCTTGGCGTACACGCCCGACGGGGCCTATCTGCTTTCCGCGGGTACGGATGAGGGCATATCCCAATGGGAGTTGGCCACGGGCACAGTGCTTCGGAAGTTTCCGGCGCCCTACGACATTAATGGGCTCACGATTTCCCCCAATGGTGAGTGGCTCGCTGCCGGCGATGACCATGGCATGGTGCGGCTCTGGGATTGGGAAACGGCGACCCCGCTATGGCAGCACGACGGTCACAGCCAGTCCCAGCAACAGGGCGTGCAAGGGACGGTTTATGTGTCCTTCAGCCCGGATAGCCGTTGGCTGGCCAGCAGCGGTACGGATGCGACGGCCAAGGTCTGGGAGAGCACGAGCGGAAGCCTGCAACACACCTTTGACGACTTCTTGACTCGGGTCTGGTCGGCCCGCTTTTCGCCCGATGGAGAGACCCTGACGACCACGACCCGAGATCGGGTGTCGTTCTGGGACCTTGCAACCGGCGAAGAAGGCCCTACCTGGATTAAGGGCGAAGGTATTACCAAGCAATCCCGCTATCTGCCCGATGGCACACAGCTGCTTACCGTGGGCGGCTCGGAACACGTGCGGGGCTGGGAGCTGGCACCGGAGTTGGAAGGCCGGTACCTGGAAGGCCACCATGCGGAAGTTAACGGGGTGCGTTTCAGTCCCGACGGGACGTGGTTGGCCTCGACGGGGGGACACTGGAAAGAGGGGGGTGACGGCCGGGTGTTGCTCTGGCAGCCTGGCCGGACCATGGGCAACGGGAGCGCCACCGCCCACCATGTATTGGAAGGGGGGCAACGGTGGACCCACCCCCTGGCCTTTCACCCCGATGGAAAGGAAGTCAGCGCGGGGGACAACAAGGGCTATGTGCTTACCTGGGACCTCGCGTCCGGGGCACTGACGGGTCGTCATCACATCCCGGAGTATACCAACGGGGTGCGGTGTCTGGCCTATCACCCCGACGGGGCGCGAATCGTCACCGCAGGGTGGGGCGGGGATCCGTTACCCACGATCAGTGAGTGGTCGAGCGCTACAGGGCAGTTGTTGCGTCGTTTTTCCGGTGCCACCGACACCATCGATTCCGTGGCCTTCAGCGATGACGGGCGCTATCTCGCGGCCGGGTGCCGGGATGGAAGTGCCTATGTCTGGGATGCGATCCATGGCCAACTGATCCATCGCCTGACCGAGGGGGATGGGTGGGTCTATGGGGTCGCCTTTTCGCCCGATGGCAAGTATCTGGCCACGTCGCATAACCGGGCATTGGTCCTGCTGTGGGACCTGGAAAGCGGTGCCCTGGTGCAGCAATTTCACGGGCTACACGGGCGGGCGGGCAAAGTGTGTTTCAGTCCCGATGGACGGCGCATTGCGGCCTGTGATGTCAGCTCGGTCAAAGTCTGGGGGGTGGCTACCGGGGCCGTGCTGCTGAGTTTGCCCCACGGTGCCAACGATGTGTCCTTCAGTCCCGACGGGCTGACCCTGGCCACGGCTGGTGCCGATGGGCGCGTCGGGGTGTGGCACGCCCTGCCTTGGGACTGAGATGCGACCCTGTTTTACCGACGGGGAGAGTTTGATATTATGGGGGGGAGCGGTTCAATATCGGGATAATCCGCAGACGATTCGCACACAACGGCAATGGGGGCGAAATTCATGCGAGAAGATCGGGACGGGTTGTTGGCAGAGGCCTGTCAGCAGCTCTTTGGGTTGGCGCCAGAGGTGATTCGGGAAGCCCGGGAGGCGACCCAGAGCGATGGGGAAGGCAGTATTGTCGATGTGCTCGTGGCCCGGGGCGCTCTGGATGCCTATGAGCAGGATATCCTGCGGCAACTGACGGATAAGCTCTATGACCCTGAGGCGTGCACGCTGCTGGCCGAGTCATTGGTCGCGGGGGAATCGGTCGCGCTGGATCTGGAGTTTCTGCAGCTCCAGGAAGAAGAGCGCTATCTTTCTCTCAAAGAGCACGACCGGGGTGGCATGGGCCGCATCGTTACTGTGTGGGACCGGCGGATGAATCGGGAGGTAGCCCGCAAGGAACTCCTTTCCCGTCATACGGAATCGGGTTCCGGGAGTAGCTCCTCCGAGGGAAAGCGCCGTCGGATGATGGGTCGCTTTTTGCGCGAGGCCCAGGTGACGGGGCGATTGCAGCATCCGTCTATTGTGCCTGTTTATGAAATTGGCCGTCGTGATGATGGCACGGTGTACTACACCATGAAGTTCGTGCGGGGAAGGACCCTCGAGCGGGCCATCCGGGCGGCGGGTGACACGGCAGGCCGTCTCGAATTGCTCCCCCACTTTGTCGATTTATGCCAGGCCGTGGCCTACGCGCACAGCCAGGGGGTCATCCACCGTGACCTCAAGCCTGCCAATGTGATGATTGGGGAGTTTGGTGAAACGTACCTCGTTGATTGGGGCCTAGCCAAATTTTTGATGCGTCACGACGTCATCGATGGCGATGAGGAGGGCACGGGAGAGGGAGGTGGTGACCTCGATAACCTGACGGCTGACGGCGAGGTAATGGGTACGCCCCACTATATGCCTCCTGAGCAGGCGGCGGGAAAACTCCGTGAACTGGATGAACGCTCCGATATCTATGCCCTTGGAGCCGTGCTCTATCACCTTCTCACGGGAGAGCGGCCCTTCGATGGCTTGTCCCGCATGAAGGTGCTCAGCGAGGTGCTCCAGGCGGAGCCCTTGGCCCCGGATAAAGTAGAACCGGATGTGCCCCCGGCCCTGGCGGCGATTTGCCGGCGCGCCATGGAACTAGACCCCGCGCAACGCTATCCGACGGCCCGGGAGCTGGCGGCGGAGGTCCAGCGCTACGAATCGGGTGGTCGGGTGGCGGCCCATGACTATGGTCGGGTGGAGTTGATGCGGCGCTTTCTGAAGCGACACCGACCCGTGGTGGCCACCTCCCTGGTGGCTCTGGGTGTCTTGATGGGGGTGGTGGTCTATGCCTTCCTCGCCGTGAGCGAGCGGGCCGAGGCCGAGCGCGAGGCGCGTCTTCATGCGGAGCGCACGACCAACGCCATGGCCATGAACGACGCCTATCGACAACTCGTGGCCTTCGACCAAGAGGCCGTGCATCTCCGGCTGGAAGATTTCCCGACGACTTGGCGTGGCTGGCCCTGGGGTCATTTGTTCTACACCTCGCAGGTTCGTTTTACACGCATGTCGCAACATGGGGGATTGGGTCCCGGTGAGCCACGTCCTGACTACAGCAACATCGATATGACTGCCGACGGAAGGCATCTGCTTACGGCGGACGATTCGGGATGTGTGAATTGGTGGAGCACGGTCGATGACCGTATTGTCTCGACGGTGCAGACCCACGGGACCAAGTTACTTGACGCAAAAATTCACCCCGACGACGCGCACTTTGCCAGCGCCGCCTTCGATGGTGAGGTATGTGTATGGGAAATCGAAACGGGGGCCCGGGTAGCGCAGATCACCATCGTGGGTGAGGCACGCGAGTTGGATTTCAGTGCCGATGGGGAGGAAGTGCTTGTGGCGGGGCCGGGCGGCGTTACCGTCTGGAACTGGCGGGCGGGCGAAACGACCGGCATGTATTGGGGTGACGGCGATCAGATGAATACCGTGGAGGTATCGGCGGATGGGGCCTGGGTTGCGGCGGGGGACGAAATTGGCATGGTCTACCTGTGGAATCGCCAATCCGGCGCGCGGACTATGGGCGCCATGGCCCACCCGCGGGCGGACACAGGCGACTACTGGGGCGTACTCGATGTTTCCTTTCGCCCGGGCCATGGGCAGTTTGCGACCTCCGGCTCGGATGGAACGGTACGGATCTGGAATTATGCAGGCGAGCCCGTGGATGTCTTTGCACGGTTCGAACGTAAAATATGGAGTGTGAACTGGTTTTCCGATGGTAGCCGATTCATCGCGATGGACCAAAGTGATTTGGCCCATATACAGTTGGCAGACAGCCGAGTACCCAAGGGCTACGCCATAAAGTGCTCCGGCGCGCAAGAGGTTTCCATTTCGCCCGACGGTACGCGATTGAGTATTGCAAGCCACGGTCAAAGAGTTTTATCCGTCCGGCCTCACGAAAACGGTGGCCAGTTTCTTGAAGGGCATCGCTCCGGCCTGAACGACGTTTGCTTCAGTCGAGATGGTCGCCAATTGTATTCCGTGGCCGGCCGGGAGTCTGACACCTACGATAATCGCGTGCTTTCGTGGGAAGTGGTCTCTAATACCCATATGCCACGATGGCATCCGCATAGCGACGTGAAGAAATCGGAGTACTATCCAGTGTTGAAGACCGCCGCGCAACCGGCGATTGCAACGGTGCTATTTGATGGCCTCGAAAAGCGTGGGAAAAGCCTGGCGCTCCACCCCGTGGAGGAAGTGCTGGCGGTGGGGGATGGCGGGGGCACGGTGTGGTTTTTGGCACTTCCGGATGGGACCGTTCAGCAGCGGATTGACATCCCCGACTGGGAGGAGGGTATCCGTTCGCTGGCGTTCAGTGTCGACGGGAAGGAGCTTGTCGTTGCCGGTTGGGGGAGCGACTCCGGGCAATCTGCCCGAATTTTTGACGTGGCGACGCGGAACTTTTTACGGACTATTGGACATCACGCCAGGGAGATCACCCACGTCGATTGGGACCCTCAAAATCGGTACATCGCCACGGGTGCTCGTGATCGGGTGTTGGCGCTGTGGGATAGTGCCACCGGAAATTCGCTCCGGCAACTGGAAAAATCCCATGGTCGAGCCGACTTCGCCTTCAGCCTGTCCCACGATGGTTCCCAGATAATAACCGACGCCCCCGCAATACTTCGGCCGTTTCAGGCGGCTCCTATCGTCCAAATCTTTACCGAGCGGTCAGGAAGGCGAAACGCAGGGAGTTTATCTTTGGGTGGCGAGTGCGTGGTCGTGGCTTCCACGAGTGAGACGGTCGTCTACGATGCGCAGAGCGCGGTGCTGCTCTTTAGCCTGCCCCACGGCGCCAGTCGCGCGAAATTCAGTCCCGATGGTCGGACATTGGCCACCGCCGGACTCGATGGGCGCGTGGGGCTGTGGCATTCATTGCCGTGGGAGTGAGATGTGGACGGGCGGTGATGGAGTGCGGAATTCGTGTACCTTCTTTTCGCAGACAGGAATGTCTGCGCCCCGAATAGAAAAAGCCCCGGCAGGTGAGTTATCTGCCGGGGCGTTATTGAGGGGGACTATTG
>JAUIMA010000172.1 GCA_030432675.1 Candidatus Hydrogenedentota bacterium
TCGTGCATCAGGGACTGCCTCGCCACACGACGCCAAGTACCCGCAGTCCCATGCGAGCCAGCAAAGCGATGATCACCACCCCACAACACGAAGACGGCGGGGGCTGTCCCGTCGTTGGCGAAATTGACCCGCCGCCAGCACCGCAAACGACGGGACGGCCACGCCCGTTAGTGACACCGCACCTGCCGCCACGACGCGAGACGTCCATAGCCGGTCACGGCACTGCGACTTCACTGGGGGCGAGGCGGTCCCTGGGGGTAGACGACGGCGTGCATCAGGGACTGCCTCGCCAGACGACGCCAAGTACCCGCAGTCCCATGCGAGCCAGCAAAGCGATGATCACCAATCCACAACACGAAGACGGCGGGGGCTGTCCCGTCGTTGGCGAAGTTGACCCGCCGCCAACTCCCCAAACGAAGGGACACGCATCAGGGACTGCCTCGCCACATGACGCCAAGTACCCGCAGTCCCATGCAGGCCAGCAAAGCGATGACCCCCACCCGCAATACGAAGACGGCGGGGGCTGTCCCGTCGTTGGCGAAGTTGACCCGCAGCCTGCGCCGCAAACGACGGGACGGCCACGCCCGGTCACGACGCTGCACCTGCCGCCACGATGCGAGACGTCCATAGCCCTTCATGACACTGCGACTTCACATGGGGCGAGACGGTCCCTGGGTGTACGCAGTAGGGACTGCCGCAGAGGCCACGTTGCATTCAGCGCCGAAGACACGCCATGACAGCCGGGACGGCTATCCCACGGTGGTTACCGGGCCCGTAACTGGGTATAGAGGGCCTTCACGGCCTTGGCCTGGGCGGCAAGGGCGAAGTGCTGTTCGGCGTGTTGGCGGGCCTTGTGGCCCATGGTGTGGCGTTTCTCGGGGTCTTGACCGAGGCGGTGGATGGCCTCGAAGAGGGTCGCGACGCTGCCGTCGGTGACCACACCGCTCTCTCCATCCACCACGATCTCACGGAGCATGCCCCGGTCGGCCACCACGAGGGGTTTGCCCATGGACAGGATCTCCCGGGCGGCGCGGCAGGTGCCGTCGCTGCCGGGTACGAGATAGACGCCCGTATCCATGGTCTGGATGGCCGATACAAACGCGTCGCCGTCGATAAAGCCGGTGATGTGCACGTGGTCGGCCATACCCATGTCGCGGGCCGGGTGTTCGACGACGCGCTGCTGGTGGGTGCCCCGCCCCACGATGAGGAGGTGGGCGTTGGGCATGACATCAATCAGCTGTCGCATGACCTGAAGCAGGTCTTCGAAGTGACGGTGGGTCTGCATGCGCGCTACGATGCCCACCACATAGGCGTCCTCGGGGATGCCCCAGCGGGCGCGCGCACCCTCGGTCACGCGCTTCGGGTCAAAGCGGTGGGTGTCGATGGCACCCGGCACCACAGTGACCCGGTCTTCGGCGAGGCCAAAGGTAATCAGGTCATGTTGTCGGGCGATTTCGGAGGGCTCGATGAGGAGGGCGCTACGGTCCAGCATACGCTGGTGACGGCGGTCTTCCTTGAGGCCCAGGCCTTCATAGCTGGAGCGCACCAGGGGAATCTTCATGTTCCGCACGGCGCGCCCGGCAATGGCGTGGTCGTTGTCCAGGTGACAATGGACGACATCAAACTGTTCCGCGTGGAGAAGGCGACGAATCCCGCGCACGTCCTCCAGGTTCTTAAAGGGGTGGCGGTGTTTCTTCAGGTGGAAGTCGAGGATAGGCGTAATGCCCCGCTCGCGGGCCGAGGTGACGACCCGATTCACCGAATTGCCCGCATCGGGCGCACAGGCAAACTCGGTCTCCACCCCCTGCTCCCGCAGGGCAGCGCAAAGGTTCAGCGCCGGTTCCGCCGGCCCCGTCCACTTGCAGTTGCTGAAGAGATGGAGCACCCTCATCATGCGGCCGAGGTGTCTTCCACATCCTCAAACTTAACCGACACAAGCTGGGAAACACCCCGCTCCTGTTGGGTCACGCCGAAGATGGCTTCCGATTTGGCCATGGTCTGCTTGTTGTGGGTAATGATGATGAACTGACTGTTGTCCGTAAACTGCTCCACCAGCTCGAGGAAGCGGCCCACGTTGGCATCGTCCAGGGGGGCGTCCACTTCGTCCAAGACGCAGAAGGGACTCGGCTTGGCCGTGAAGATGCTGAAGAGGAGCGCGATGGCCGTCATGGCCTGTTCGCCACCGGAAAGGAGCGAAATGGTCTGGGGCTTCTTTCCCGGAGGGCGCGCTTCAATCTCAATACCACTTTCCAGCGGGTCGTCTTCATTGAGGAGATAGACCCGGGCCTGTCCCCCATTGAAGAGGCGGCGGAAGTAGTTTTTGAAACACTCGGCGACCTGGTTGAAGGTCTCCATGAAGAGCTTGCGGATGGTCTCGTCGATACGCTCTACCACACCGAGCAGGGCTTCCCGTGCACGGCGAAGATCTTCTTCCTGGGTGCAGAGGAACTCGTCCCGTTTCTCCAGGGCTTCATACTCTTCGATGGCCATGAGGTTTACGGTGCCGAGGCGCTGGAGGTCTTTGCGGTGTTGCTTGATGAGGGTTTCCCGCTCTTTCTCGTCAAACTCATCGCTGCCCACATCCTTCTCTTCGAGAGAAGCGAGGGCCAGGTTATATTCGGAAAGAATCCGTTCCTGGAAGAAGGCGACCCGGTCTTCCCGGTGTGACAATTCCAGTTCCAAAGAGTGCACTTCTTTCTGGGCCTTGGCGGTGAGGGCGCGCAATTCCTTGAGTGCCCGGGCCAGGGTGGTGGCCTCTTCGTTCAGCCCATTCTGTTCCTTCTGGGCCTCCAACACCTTGTCGTGGGCCTCTTCCTTCGTCTCCGAAAGGGCCTTGGCACGTTCCAGGTGGTCGGCGATACCCGCCTCCAGATCTTTGGCCTTGATGACCAGGTCTTCCATCATCTTTTCACGGCGGGCGGCCTCTTCCAGGGCGTCCTGATATTCCCGGGCTTCCCGCAGGCGATTGCGCTCGGCTTCTTCAAGCTTCTGCGTCAGCGAAGCCACCTGGATACGCAATTCGCCCAAGGCATCGCTGCACGCCGACATGGCCGCACGGGCCTTCGCGGCCTCTTCCTGGGCCGCGGCCTGCTCATGCTGAATCTTGTCGTCTTCCCCATCCATAGAGCTCATACGCTCCTGGGCTTCCAGACGGCGGGCCTCCAGTTCTTCGCGGCGGGCCAATAGCTGATCGCGCTGTTCACCCAGCTGGGAGCCCGAGCTGGTGAGGGAGTCCACTTCCGTGGAAAGGCGGGCAATTTCGACCCCAGCCTTGTTGAGACGCTGGCGGAATCCGTTTTCGTCGTCTTCGAGTGTCTTGAGCCGAGTGGAGAGTTCCTGGAGGGCCACCGTCATCTGCTGGGCATGTTGCACCAGCGTGTTGATCCGGCCCGTCGCCTTTTGTACCGACGCTTCCAGCTCTTCAATCTCGGCGCTACGGCCCAGCATGCCGCTGCTCTCGTGGCGCGTGCGACCACCGGTCACCGCACCCGACGAGGTCACGACTTCGCCGTCCAGGGTCACCAGACGGGGAAAGCGCCGCTCGGAGCGGGCAATACGGATGGCGTCGTCGATGGTCTCGACGATCATCGTGTTGTAAAGGAGGTATTCCAGGGCCGGCATGATACGCGCATCACTCTGGACATAATTGATGGCCTGACCAATGACGCCCGCCGAACCCCGCAGGCTGCCGCTGTCGTCCCGGTTGCTGCTGCGGATGGTGTCCAGGGGCAGGAAGGTCACGCGACCGGCGCGGTGCTTCTTCAGGAAGTTAACCGCCGACTTGGCCGCATCGGCGTCGTCGCAAATCACGTTATTGATGTTGCCGCCCAGGGCCGCTTCAATGGCCTTGCCATAGGATTTCTCGGTGGAGATCAGGTCACCCACCGGGCCGATGATACCATCCACTTCCGGCATCTCATGTTGCCGGGCCTTCATGATGGCCTTTACGCCCGCGGCGAAACCTTCATAGCTGTCGCGCAATTCGCGGAGGGACCGCATGCGGGCCTCTTCACTACTCTTCCGCTCGCGCAGGGTCTGCCACTCTTCGTTGGCGGTTTTCATATCATCCGAAATCGTGCGGTGTTTTTCCTGGGTCGCCTTCCGCTGATCCACCGTATCGGTGAGCAGCTTCTGGGCTTCCGTCTCTTCCTTCTGGGCCGCCTGGAGCTGGGTTGTCAGGTCTTCATGGCGCGTGTTCTGCACCTTCTGACGACCAAAGATAGCTTCGAGCTGGTCGTCAATATTGGCCAGGCCCACCCCCACCGTCTCCAGTTCCGTCTGGGTCTTGTTGCGGGAGTTGATGGTTTCCAGGGTGCGGGCACGGACGGCCTCCACCTTCTCATCCGCCTGGGTGACCGCCACCTCGGCTGCGGCATATTCTTCTTGCTTTGCCTTCAGGGCCGCTTCGGCCTGCTCAATCTGCTGGGTAAACTCCGAGCTCTGGGTACCCGTCTCCCCCTGGTTACCCTTGACCGCCTCGGCCCGCTTCAGAAAATCTTCCCGCTCCTTCTCCGCCTGGGCATGCTGGGTCTTGGAGAAATCGATTTCCTTACGGATCAGTGCGATCTCGCTTTCGATCTTCTCCATTTCCGAGTCGACCTGATACTCCCCATCGCGACGGGCCATGAGCATGCGCTCCAGCTCCACACGCTTCACGCCCAGCTCTTCCTGGCGGGCTTCCATGGTGTTGGTCTTGGTGGAGGAGGTCTCGTATTCTTTTTCTGCCACAGAGAAGCGCTCTTTCAGATCATCGATCTGGCCGCTCAGCTCGTTGTACTGGAGCCAGGCGTTCCGCACTTCCAGTTCCTGGAGGGCCTCGGTCAGCTCCCGGTGGCGGATGGCCGCATTCACCTGGCGCTTGAGGCTCCGCATCTGGCGTTGCACTTCGTTGATAATATCGGTGAGGCGGAGCAGGTTCTGCTCGGCGTTGTCGAGCTTGCGGATGGCCACCCGCTTCCGGGCCTTGTATTTGATGATACCGGCGGCCTCTTCAAAGAGGAATCGGCGGTCATCGGGCTTGGAGCTGAGCACCAGGCTAATCTTGCCCTGCCCAATCAAGGAATAGGCGTTGGTGCCGATACCCGTATCCATGAAAAGTTCCTGGATATCCCGGAGGCGGCAGGGTGCCTTGTTGATCAGGTACTCACTCTCGCCCGAACGGTAGACCCGGCGGGACACCTGGACCTCCGCAAAATCGAGGGGCAGCTTGTTGTCCGCATTATCAAACGTGAGGGTAACTTCGGCCATACCCATGGGCGACCGCTGCTCACTGCCGTTGAAGATAACATCCTGCATATGGGAGCCACGGAGCGCCTTGGCACTCTGCTCCCCCAGACACCAGCGAAGGGCATCGAGGATGTTACTCTTGCCGCAGCCATTGGGTCCCACGATAGCCGTGGTGCCAGGCTCCAGGTCGATATGGGTCTTGTCCGCAAAGGATTTGAACCCCAGCATTTCTACGCGTTTGAAGTACATGCAACAACCATTCACGTTCTACGAGCACCCCGAAGGGTACCGTTATTCAGCGTTTATGTGCGGATACTATTCGTCTCGCAGCAGGATGCGCTCGATGTGCTGCGCTTTCCCACTCTCGTCATCAATTTCCACATACACGGCAGCAAAGATGCCCGGCCCCTTCGCCACCACAAATTTCTCCGGCATCCCGGTCACAAACTTATTGACCACAATGTCTTTGTCCGTGCCGATGACCGAATGGATGGGCCCGCACATGCCCACATCGGTGATGTAGGCCGTGCCCTTGGGCATGATCCACTCATCGGCCGTCTGCACGTGGGTATGGGTACCCACCACCACCGAACAGCGCCCTTCGAGGTGCCAGCCCATGGCGATCTTTTCCGACGTCGCCTCGGCGTGCATATCCACCAGGATGGCCGAAGTCTGGGCCTCCAGCATGGGGAGCATTTCATCGGCCGTGCGGAAGGGGCAGTCAAAGGGCTCCATATAGACCCGTCCGATGAGATCCAGCACGCCCAGCTTCCGCCCGTCGGGCAGGGGGATGATGGTCGCACCCTTGCCGGGTAGTCCCGGTGGATAGTTGGCGGGCCGCACCAGCTCCGGAAATTCCGGGAGGGCGGGAATAATGGCCTTTTTCCGCCACGTGTGATTGCCCATGGTAAAGCCCTGGACCCCGAGGGATTTGAGCTCCCGGAGGATGTCGGGCGTCGCCCCCAGGCCACCGGCCGCGTTTTCCGCGTTGGCCACAATCACATCGGGCTGCCACCGATCGCGGACCTTGGGCAAATGAAGGGCCACGCTCTTCCGCCCCGGCTGGCCGACGATATCACCGATAAAGATAAGTTTCATTGCTGGTCGTCTTTATGCTTGCAACAAGTTCGCCATCCCCGACCCGGAATCCAGCGGGACAAGCGTCTTCTGAAACGACACCGAGGGGCCTGTAAATAATCATCCCGGGCGCGGGTTGCGCCCGGGACTACGGGTAGATGATACACCAAAACGGGGCACGGATAACACGCGCAGGGCGATTTCCGTGGCTACGGGGTGGGCGGCTACTTGGCCATTTCCACCGCGCGGGTCTCCCGCACGACCGTCACCCGGATTTGACCGGGGTAGGTCATTTCAGATTCGACGCGTTTGGCGACTTCGCGGGCCATGGTGGCGGCTTCCGCATCGTTCACCCGGTCCGGCTGGACCACCAGGCGAACTTCACGGCCGGCCTGGATGGCAAAGGCTTTCTCGACGCCCTCAAATTCGTGGGCAATCTGCTCCAGCTGCTCCAGACGCTTGATGTAATTCTGCATCGTCTCGCTGCGGGCACCGGGACGGGATGCCGACATGGCATCGGCGGCCTGGACAATCATGGAGATGACCGAAGTCATGGGCATTTCGTTGTGGTGGGCACCAATGGCGTTGCAGATGACTTCGTTTTCGCCATGACGCTTGGCAATATCGTGGCCCAGGATGGCGTGGGAGCCTTCCACCTCGTGGGTGAGGGCCTTGCCCATATCGTGGATGAGGCCGGCGCGCTTGGCTTCCTGCACATTGACGCCCAACTCGGCGGCGATGATGCTGGAAAGGCGACAGACTTCGATGGAGTGGTGGAGCACATTTTGTCCGTAGGAAGTACGGAAACTCAAGCGACCCAACAACTTAACGATTTCCGGGTGCAGCCCGTGCACGTCGGCTTCCAGGCAGGCGGCCTCGCCTTTTTCCTTGATGGTCTGGGCCATCTCTTCGTTAATCTTCTCCACCATCTCTTCGATACGGGCCGGGTGGATACGGCCATCCTGAATCAGGCGCTCCAGCGTAATGCGGGCCACCTGACGGCGAATGGGGTCAAATCCGGAGAGAATAACGGCTTCGGGCGTGTCGTCGATGATGACGTTGATGCCCGTGGCGTTTTCCAGGGCGCGGATGTTGCGGCCTTCACGGCCAATGATGCGCCCCTTCATTTCGTCGCTGGGCAGATTGACGACGGACACCGTGGTTTCCGCCACGTGATCGGAAGCACAACGGCCAATGGCCTCGCCAATGAGCCAACGGGCCTTCTTGTCGGCCTGCTCGCGCAACTCATCTTCCGTACGCTTGAGCTGAAGGGCACAATCCCGCTTGACTTCGTTTTCCAAGGTGGTAAAGAGTTCGCGGCGGGCCTGATCGGCCGTCAAGCCGGAAATCTGCTCCAATTTCTGCGTCTGATCCAAGATCAGCGCCTTCACCTTCTCCATCTCCTTCTCGACTTCCTTCTCCCGCTTCACCAACTCCCGTTCCTGGCTGTTGAGTTCGGCGGCCGTCTTATCGAGGGTCGTCGCCCGGTTGTCGAGGGCTTCTTCCTTGCTGGCAATCCGCTTTTCGATGGCGCCAATTTCTTTGCGCTGCTCCCGGCCTTCCTGTTCGAGCTTGGCCCGCAGATCAATTTCCAGTTCCTTGATCTGGGTCCGGGATTCCTTGATTTGGGTCGCGGCTTCACGTTCCGCATCAGAAAGGATTTGGGCCGCATCACGCCGTGCCTTGCCCACCAGGCTGGTGCCCCGTGCCTGCGCCGTGACGACGCAGATCACATAACCGGCGATCAGGCCGATTACGCCTGCGCCGACAATAAGTAGAATTTCCATTCAGATAAACCTCCGCCCTATATAGGGTTATAAACCATTTTCAAACGGCGGAAGGTTCCCTCTGTCGAGGGATGGAGGTAGATCAGGTTGTTAGTCCACGTGAGTGGAATAAGAGTTGAACTTGTATGACAAAACGCGGCATCAAGAACGCACCGTATAACAGCTATCCAGCCTCCTGTACACATCACCAAGAGGGCTGGCTAATGACCTAAATCCTTGTCTCTCACAAGCCTACCGCCAGTTTCGCTATCCTGACTGAATAACATTATAGGGCCGCGCCACACCGAAGTCAACGCGCCATAACATCACCCAAACATCCACGACCTTGGTACTGAGCGCACTTTTCGCTTTTTCCAACGCCACCGATAGCCCCTACTCCGACTGGGCCGGAATGTCATATTCTTTCATCTTACGCCACAGGGTCGAGCGCGATATCCCCAGCACTTTCGCCGCCTGGGTCTGGTTCCCTTCCAGGGTCACCAGGGTGTTCCGGATGTGCTCGGCCTCCAGCTCGGCCAGCGACGGAATGGGCACCGCGCTGCGCTCATGGGTCAGGCGAAGTCGGGGCTTCAGGCCAAATTGGACCTGCTCCGGCAAATCGGCCGCCCGGATGAGGGGGCCCTCCGACATAATCACCGCGTGGGCCACAATGGTCTCCAGCTCCCGCACGTTACCCGGGTATTCATAATCCAGCAACAGGGCCCGGCTCTGATCGTCAAAATCTCGCACATCCCGGTTGTATTGCTGGTTGGCCCGGCGCAGAAAATGGCTCATGAGGCTGGGCAGGGCTTCCATACGCTCCCGCAGCGGAGGAATGCGTATCTGGACCACGTTCAGGCGAAAATAGAGATCTTCCCGGAAGGTATTGTCGGCCACGGCCTGCACCAGATCGCGGTTGGTGGCGGCCAGGACCCGCACGTTCACCCGGGAAGACGTGCTGGCACCCACCCGTCGAATGTCCCCGTTCTGTAAGACCCGGAGGAGCTTGGCCTGGGTAACCGGGGCCATATCACCGATTTCATCGAGGAAAATCGTGCCCCCGTCGGCCTCTTCGAAGAGCCCCACCTTGTCGTGGGTCGCGCCGGTAAAGGCCCCTTTAACATGGCCAAACATCTCGCTTTCGAGCAGGGCCTCGGGCAGGGCGGCGCAGTTAATGGCCACAAAGGCCTTGTTACGCCGCTCACTCAGGCGGTGTATGGTGTTGGCCAACACCTCTTTACCCGTGCCGCTCTCCCCCAGCAACAGCACCGTGCCATCGGTGGGGGCCACCTTCTGGATGAGGCGCACCACGCGCTGCATGGCAGGACTCGACCCCACCACTTCTTCGAAGACACTTTGCTCATAACGCTCGGCCGTGTGGGTCATGGCCCGCAAATGGAGGGCCTTGGAGACCGCCAGCGCCACGTCAGACGGGGGACTCGACTTGGGCAGGTAAAAGAAGGCGCCTTGACGGATGCCCTCCAGGGCCGCCTCAATATCCCGCACATCAAAGAGCAGAATGAGTTGGGCCTGGGGGGCCTGCTGTCGCACAAAGGACACCAGATCCATGTTGCCCGGCTCGTTCAGATCCATGTCTAAAATTATCGTGTCAAAGGGTTTACGCCCCGTACGGCGCAAGACGCCGGCCATATCGTGGCAGCGCTCGAGATCGTAATCGTCCACAACGAGAAAGTCACACAGTACTGCGCCATACTCGGCATCGGGCGTAGCCACCAGGAGATGATGGGCTTGGGCACCGGCTATGCTCTTCATTGCAACACTCCTCTTTTGCTCACATGGGTAGTGTAGCATAATGAATCATGCTGCTTGCAGAAAATCTTTCCTGCGTAGGTGCCGGCGGGCCGCCGGCGCTCCATAAATCCTCTTTGGTCGGCGGGCCACGGGTGCGCCATTCGGGTAAACCCTGTGCCTCACGTCGTCGCGGCACTAAAAAGCGCCCCGGGAATCACCCGGGGCGCTTGTTTTCAATCGGCTATTGACAGCGTCCATTTACGCTATTCGGTCTCCGTGTCCTCCGCAGGGTTCCAGCCCATCATGCGGGCCAGACGACGAAAAGAGGGTGAAAGGAAGTATGAAGAAGCACAGAATACAGGAAAAGCTTGCACTGCGGAATTGTGGGGTCCTGAAGGGGGGCTCCTGGTATCTTCGATTCACGTCAGGCGCTCCTGCGAGCCGCAACGGGACAGGGTCCCCACGTGAAATTGGGAGGCCACCACCCGACACCAGAACACAATTAATAGCAATAATTAGTCAATAATCACCCAAGTATCACAAACAAAATCGAAGCCGATAATGACCAAAATTCCAATAAATGCGCCAATCAACAATCGCCCCAGTTCGGGCAGGCGTTTTTCGTAGATGCGTTTAGCGTAAAGTCCGAGAGCGCCGTTAATTATAAGCCAGATAGGGAAAAGTAGAACGAAGACCTTAATGAAAGAAAGCGCCTCAATTTCTCGCACCAAAGGGCTTGCATCAACCTGCACACGAAGGACGTATGCCAACGAGAAGGCGGCCAGTAGGGCGACAAAGTCTGATGCGATGAGTAACAGGGGATAAATCATTACTTTGAGTATACGATAGCTTGCACTATTTACGAATTATCGGGCTCATCATCCGAAAGCAGTGATTCAAGATAAACGCCCGCTAGAATAACACCCTCAATGTCTTCGTCAGTGTATGGTGCAGTTTCTCCATCTGACTCGATTATTCGAGCCATGTATTCAGCTAGCTGCGAGTAAAATACACAGCGGTAGTCGATGTAGTCTTCGAGTAACTCGGGGTTGATCTTCAGCGCCTCGACAACTCG
>JAUIMA010000173.1 GCA_030432675.1 Candidatus Hydrogenedentota bacterium
TAGGTCGTTTTCGTCCTTTATGTCCTTCGCTTCTTCTTAGCTATACATCGCCAGGGCGGCCTGGGCACCCACGCTGCTCTTGATGGGCGCGCCCATGCGGGTCAACACGCTGTCCAGCGCCGTGAGGCACAAGATGACATTCTTCTTCGAGCTGGCGTGGCCCATGAGGCCGATGCGCCATACCTTGCCCGCACCCGCACCGAGGCCCGCGCCAATTTCCAGGCTGTACTCCTGAAGGAGGGCCGTGCGAACCGCGCCGTCGTCGATGCCATCGGGGATCTTGACCACGTTGAGCTGGGGCAGGCGACAGGCCGGGTCGACGGGGAGTTCAAGGCCCATGGCTTCCAGGCCGGCTTTCAAGGCCTGGTGATTAAGGGCGTGGCGTTTCCAGGAATTCTCCAGGCCTTCATCCTGAAGGAGCACGAGGGCTTCGTGGAGGCCGTAGAGGGCGTTGATGGGCGCCGTGTGGTGGTAGGCCCGTTTGGCACCGGCCTCGGCCCAGTAGCCCATGACGAGGGTCTGGTCCAGGAACCAGCTTTGGACCTTGGTCTTGCGGTTCTTAATCTTGTCTTGCGCCGCCGCACTGAAGCTCACCGGCGAGAGACCGGGGGTGCAGGAGAGACACTTCTGGCTGCCCGAATAGATGGCGTCAATGCCCCATTCGTCGACCTTCAACTCGATACCGCCCAGGGAAGTCACCGCATCCACAATGACCAGGGCACCATGATCGTGGGCCAGCTTCGTGAGGGCCTGGGCATCCGAACGGGCACCGGTCGCCGTTTCGGCGTGGACGAAGGCCACAATCTTGGCGTCGGGATTGGCCTTGAGGGCATCCGCTACTTTGTCGGGACTCGCCGGGCTGCCCCATTCGTCTTCGACGACAACGGCCTTGCCGCCACAGCGCTCCACGTTCTCCAGCATACGCATACCGAAGACACCGTTCTTGCACACGATGACCGTGTCACCGGGCTCGACCAGGTTGGCGAAACAGCATTCCATCCCGGCGGAACCGGGGGCCGAGACCGGCATGGTCATTTCATTCTTCGTCTGAAAAGCATACTGAAGGAGGGTCTTCATCTCGTCCATCATGCCGATGAAGGCCGGGTCGAGGTGGCCCAGCGTGGGCTTGGAAAGGGCCGCCAATACACGGGGGTGAATGTCAGACGGGCCGGGGCCCATAAGAGTGCGAACGGGCGGGGTAAAGGAAGCGATAGGCATGATTCTCTCCAGAAAATTGAGGCCGCGTTGCGGGCCGGGGAACACTGCGTAAATGAGGCCGTAGTATAGTTGGTGTCGGCGCGTGTTTCCAAGGGCGAGGGGCAGGCAGGCCACGCTTCCCACCTCGGTCGAGTCACGCTGAATCTTGATTGGACGTATGGGATCTATGGGGCCATTGCAGACATAGGTCCTATTCGTCCCATACGTCCCACAGGCACAAGACGCTCATTTTGCTCATCGCAGACAACAGCCGGTGGACGCCTCCCATGAGATGGTCGCCGTCGCGCTTGGGTAAATCAGGGCAGACTACGGAAAGGCTTGCCAACTCATCTCGTTCGGTGTACTGTGAACGGATGAGCCGAGTAGCACGAGTCGTGGTACCGGGGGAAAGCGTGTGATACATATGCTCAAAAAATACAAATACGGACTCCTCTTCGGACTCCTCTGCATTGTTGTCTTGGCGCCGTTCGTCTGGTCCTTGTGGTTCGCGGAGGAGATCGAAGAAATGGCGCGAAGGACGCAAAGTCGGGAGAACTTGCGAACGCTTGGCATTAAGCTAGCGAAGAATGCCGCTGAGCTGTCCGGGGAATCAAGAGGCAGTTACCCGCCGATGTCGAGCGAAGCCAATAGACTAATGTTTACCACAGAAGGTTTTTTGCCAAAGAATCTGCCCGCTCCCGAATTACTCGTATGCCCGAGCCAGGTATCGAAAGGGATACCACAAGAATTCGACGACGCATGTTATTTCTATACGGGATACGCACTGGTCGAACGAGGTTTTAGACCTCCTGGTGGTTGGCCTTTTCTAGGGGATGTGAGTTACCCGGTTAGTCATTACCCTATCGACAACGTAATGTCAGTTTTTTCTGCGTTCTACAACGAACAAATCGCACGCGCGGGGAATTTTAAAGATCGCTTCGTTCGTGAAGGAGAAATCGACATATACCGACTTACGGAAGGGGTCCGCCATGGTTATGAGAACACACTAGATTGTGTAGGAGATGACATACCAGATGAGGTAAAAATAAATACCGGCTCTATCCCCGTTCTAATCGAATGGCCTGACAATACTCACTCTTCAGAAAGATTGGGTGGTAATGTCCTGTGGCTGAATGGGTATGTTGAATGGGTCAAATACCCAGGAAGATTCCCCATGACAGAAGATGCGATGGCAATCTTTACTAAACTCGCTGGCCGCCCACCAATTGGACGATTGGATTAAGCGTGATACTTTTGAGGGAAGAGCGTTTCGTAGAAGTATTGGGATTGACTTTGCTCATTTCTCTCTCCATCTTTTCTTGCTTACAGGTCCCGACGCTCTGCGTCGGCTTATCCGAACTTGGCGCTAAGCGGTCCCACAATGACATATGGGCATGCCGCCGGAAATTCTAGAAGCTCCTACGCGGAGCGTAGGGATAGGCAACGGGGGGGTGCGTGTCTTTCCAAGCAGTTGACGACTGACAATTGATAGTCGAAAGTTGATAGTTGGTAGATGATTTCCACGATGTACGATAGCCTGTACGCAGCATGGGAAAGAGCGCGATGAGAAAAGCAGGGAGCATTTGATTTGGCCATATATTTGGAGATAAAGCGAGTCTTGGATTCAGAGCTGGCATCAGAATATACGTATTCGACGGTTGATGGGAGGATGGGCAGATTCGCTATCGACAAGGTTTCGGGAGAAACGACCCTCATAGCCGCAGCATCGAGAGAATCGGAGAATCGGTTGTTCAAGAGAGCCGCGCGCAAGGTCTGGCTTGCCTGGAGGGAAGGGGAGCTACCCGAAAGTACGAGTTGGGCGTCGTAAGTAGGAAAAGAGGGAGTAGGAACGCTCTTACTTGTTCCCAGGCTCTGCTCTTGTCATTACCCATAAGTCTTACATCTATGAATCGACTAGAGCGTCGAAGTTTATTCGCAATAGTCCCGTAGGGACGGCATATCGTAGCCTGGGGTGGAGCGAGGAACGAGCGGAACCCCAGGAAAATGGGTTAAATTTCCACAAGAACCCGCGAAGCGGGCGGCATAGCCTTGGTCTCGGCGACATTTCCACATTCCACCTATGCCATCCCTTCGGGATTCGCGATTAACACTGACCAGCAAACCCAGGGCTCGCTTCGCTCGCGCCTGGGCTACGTTATGTCGTCCCCCCGGGACTAAAACTGTATCAAGCTATCGGTCCTGACTTATGGGTAATGACTAGGGCTCTGCTTGGGCTTACAGGCCCCGACGCTCTGCGTCGGCTTATCCGAACTTGGCGCTAAGCGGCCCCACAATGACATATGGGCATGCCGCCGGAAACTCTAGAAGCTCCTACGCGCAGCGTAGGGATAGGCATTCCCACGCAGAGCATGGGAACGAAGCGAGCCGTTGACAGTTGACGGTGGACAGCTATCAACTGACCACTGTCAACCGTCAACTGAAATCGCCAGCTCGGCCGCGCGGGGCAGCCACCCGCTGTCCCAGCGATGGGGTATGTCGTCTGTGACCTCATAGACATGGGGAATGCCCGCAGTCTTCAGGGCGTCGCGGGTCGCTTCCATGGGATGGTCGCCATCGCGCTTCCGCATCAGGAAAATGCGGGGCGGGCCCATCTTGGACGCGGCGCCCCGGGTCTTTATCAGATGTGCGATCGCGTAGTTCTGAAAGTGGGCGTCCGTGCCGAAAATATCTATCATCCGAAACTGATCCGGGCGAACCTTGTCCACCGACGCATCCCACGCCACCGCCTTGCCAAAGCGCTCCGGATGGCGGAGCAGCAACATGACCGCCCCATAGCCCGACTTACTGAAGCCCAGAAGGAGCCGGCCATGGGCGCTTTTCTCCACCGGGTAGTGGGCATCCACCCAGGGGACGACTGTCTCGACGAAATGCCGTTCCTGCTGGAGGGCCGGGTCCGTCGGGTGGTCGGCATACCACGGCATGGCGGTGAAGGTGGGCGCTACGCAGATGACGTTGTGTTTGTTCGCCACGTCGGCCCTGGCGGCTTCCTGAATGCCGCTGCCGTAGTGGTCTTCTGTGCCTGGTTCGACGGGCAGGATATACAGCACCCGATACCGATGGGTGGGGTCCAAGGTCTCCGGCAGGATAATCTGGACGGAGGTCGGTGCGGGCTGGAAGGGGCCCGCGACGGTTTCGGTGAGGATGGTGGGTTCGGCATCCACCCGAATGAGGAAGAGGGATAGGCTAAGTAGTAGGAGCTGGCGTATGAAGGTCATCGTCAAATTCCGAGTTGGTGTTCTCAAGACCTGCTGTGTGGTTTTTGGAGCGAATTCATCAAGATGCAGGTCGGGGGGGCTTTCGTCAACTTGCCCCTCATACAGCAGCCATGAAAGGATAGGCGAAGAACGTTGCTGGTCAAATTCAGCACGCCAGGTGAAAGGGTCTGAATATATGAACCTCGAGTATACCGCAGTCATCCGGCAAGAAGAAGATTGTTGGGTGGGCTGGATTGAAGAAGTGCCAGGTGTAAATTGTCAGGAGGATACCTGCGAGGCATTGCGGGAAACCTTGGCAATCACGCTCAAGGAGGCCCTTGCGTTCAATCGTGAAGATGCCTTGGCTGCTGCCGGTACGGGATACATAGAAGAAGCTATTACCGTCGTTGTGCCATCAGGCGGGTTGCATTCTTAAGGCATTTGCGTTCTCACGGATGCGAACTGCTGTTCTGTAAATCAAAGTTCTATCAACATGCAAAGCCGCTCTATACTTCGCCCCAAGGCTGACGAGAATCGGATGCTCTCATTCGCAATCGCGCTGTGAATACTTTGCAAGTTCCTTTGTGCATCGGTCTCAAGTATGATAGTTCGCATAGACAAGAATGGGCTTGGGTCATATTTGAGTCCATTTTGAAAAAAGTCATCCAAGGCTGCGAGGGCGTTTTTTCGCTCTCGTCCACTTTTCGCTATTGAGTGGTAGATTGATGCCGCAATTAAATTCTTCTTGTGGTATTCATCCATTGAGCTTTCGGAATGCGGCGACTTGTAATGCCCTTCGATATAGTCCAAAACCCTTTTAGCTTCAGCCTTGCTTTGTATAATATCTTCGTAAAGTGTCTTGTTCGAAGAGCGCAAAACCAGCAATATGGAAAGGAGCTCTGGCCATGTCTTTTGTGAGTCGTTCATGTTTCGGGAGGTGAATACGTAAGAGCGGACGAGAGACTCTATATCTCGAAGTGAAAGATCCATTTCCTTCGTGAGGAAAGAAAGGATACTTTCTACATGCGTGTAAGCCTTGTGATTTTGCGCTCCTTGCGCTTGAGAATCTAATTTTGCAGCGTGAGACTCCAGCCCATGTTCCTTAAGTAGGAATTTACAAAATGATTCTTTATCAGGGCGTCCAAGCGAAAACTCCATATCAAAGAAACGTCGAAAATACCCGTCGACGTCTATGTCGCCATAAACAGATTTGACGGACGAGCCGAGTTGGCCGCGATCGATACCCAGAACAAATACCATGTTAGTAATTCCGAAGAGGTGTTTGACTCGCTCCAGTAGCTCTATGGCAAACGTGGGTCGGCAGCGATCCAGTTCATCAATAATAAACACGAGTGGTCCACTAGAGTTTTTTTGAACTTCTCGTGTTAGCTTCTCGAGCGCTTTTCGAGGAGACTCACGACTTCTCTTAGCCTCCTCGTATTCGTCAAACAGCGTGTGTCGTTCGGATTTAAAATCGCCTTCATCAATTTCGATAACGCCGCCTGTTGCCGCGCTGACGGAATTGAGTATGGATCGCTTGGCTACTTTTTTTGCCGCGCTGACTACTGTTTGTAGGTGTGCTTGATAGACGTTGTTTGAAAGCGAATCCCGAAGTTGACCGACTATGGCGACCAGCGGATCGACACAGTAATCATCTTCCCAGGCGTTAAAATAAATCGAATGGAGCTCGGCCTGGCGGAGCTGCACCTTCCATCGCTTAAGAAAGAAAGTCTTTCCGGAACCCCAAGTCCCATTCAGCGTGACCACCAAGGGCTTCGTCTCACATTTGACGAGATTTAGCAATGCGGTGCCCGTTTTCTCGCGGTCCAGCACATCGTCTTGCCAAGGGGTTTCTTGGTTTATATCTCTTTTGTCCAGTTTGAGAGGTAGCTGAGTAGAATCTACTTCTTCTTCGGGTACCTCATTCTCAATATCTGACATATCTTGACCCTCCGGGCAACTGCAACAGATTTGAAACTGAATAACGAATGGCGTACGGAAAATACATGTCCAATATTGAATAACATAGCAAACTAAATATATGGTTTGCATCACAGATATCTAATTCTAGTGAAGATATAAAAAGCCCGGACCACCCATGGTGGCCCGGGCGTACATCTTGTCTCGATCTTCGTTTCGGTAATATCAGCCGTGGCCGCCCATGAGGAAGTTGATGCCAGAAATCTCACCCACGAGGGCGTTGCTCACTTCGCCTTCCGTGAGCAGGGGGGCTTCCGACTTGTACTTGATGAACTCGACGTGACCGTCCATGTAGAGCACGTTGGACCCGCCGGGGACGTGGTTGAAAAACTGCGCGCCGGGTGCGATGGGGAGGCCGAGTCCGGCGGAGGAGTTGTTGGTGTCCGCCCAGGCGTCATACATGACAAAGATCTCACTCTGGGCCTTGGCGCCCGCCGCCGGGTTGTTGATGTCGGTGATCAGGAAGCGCTCGGCTCCTTCACGAAGGCGGTTGTAGGATGGGGGCAGCACATCGCCATTGTCGTCTACGAAGCCGGAGCCACGGGGACTGTTCGCCGTGACCAGACTTTCACTGATATCCAGTACGTTGACTTCGTCGGTTTCCCACATGCCAAAGTCCGGGCACCCTTCCGCGGCCAAGGCGCCCACCCCGGTGAAGCCTGTGGTGGTGACGGAAGTCCACCAGTTTGCCCGAATCCAGACCGTGTCGAGATACTGGGAAGCCGTGCGGGTGACATAGGGATTGTAGATATAGGAAACCGGCATGGAAAGGAAGACATTGAGACAGGCGTCGTTGCCCACGTTGGCGGCGTGTTTCGCCAGGGTCTCGATTTGCTCCACGTAATCCTGCTCCACGCCCCAGCCACCGAGGCCAAAGGGATCATAGTCGGCACGACTGTCGGAGGGGCAAAGGGTGATGTTGGGGTCGGTCCAGTAATCGGGATAAAGGGACTCGCCCGAGATGCCGTTCATCCAGCTGAGCACCCACGCCCCGTTGTGGGGAAAGGTGGTGATGCCGGGAGGAAAGCTGCCGCCCGCCTCTTCATTGGAGTACATCTTGAACATGAGCCCCCATTGTTTGAGGTTGTTGGCGCAACTGGCCCGACGTGCCGCCTCCCGTGCCCGCGCCAGTGCGGGGAGTAGGATGGCGGCGAGAATGCCGATGATGGCGATCACCACCAGGAGTTCGATGAGGGTAAATCCTTGGTTTCGTTTCATGAGGGGGTGCTCCTAGCCCGTGGGGCCCCATTGCGGCGGCCCGTTTCTGCCTTGCTGCGGGTGCCACGAGGGAGTCATAGGGACCGCCTCACCCGTAACGCAATTTTAACAAATGGTAGAAAGGTATTCAATATGGCAAGGTAATACGGAAACACAGAATAGGGATTCAGGAGCGATTGGGCGCGGAGGGTCTACGATGTCGAACTGCTGCGTGGCACGGTGCGTCGTGGACCTGGCACGGTGTGTTGAATGTGGCCCCCCTCTTCGTGCCACGCGATGGTGAGCCCCGCGAACTTTCGTGTGCGTGGAGCAACGTGGATGGTGCTCATGGTGGATGACGTATGTCGGGCGTCCTCTTCCTTGTGTTGGCTCGGCCGCCCGTACCGAGTCTGTCTTGTTAAGCGCGAATCTCTTGCGCTCTATTCACACGAAACCTCGTCGTACTCGGCATCACCCTCCTACGGCGCGTCGTGGACCTGGCACGGTGTGTTGAATGTGCCCCCTTCTTCGTGCCACGCGATGGTGAGCTCCGCGAACTTTCGTGTGCGTGGAGCAATGTGGATGGTGGCCATGGTGGATGACGTATGTCGGGCGTCCGCTTTCGTCCGTTGTCTCGGACGCCCGTATCGAGTCTGTCTTGTTAAGCGCGAATATTTTGCGCTCCATGCACACGAAACCTCGCAGCACTCGACATCGCGTGGCACGGTGCGTCGTGGACGTGGCACGGTGTGTTGAATGTGGCCCCCCTCTTCGTGCCACGCGATGGTGAGCTCCGCGAACTTTCGTGTGCGTGGAGCAAGGAGAAATGGGGCCTTGGTGGATGACCTACGTCGGGCGTCCCCTTCCCTGTGTTGGCTCGGCCGCCCGTATCGCGTCTGTCTTGCTAAGGGGGAATCTCTTGCGCTCCATGCACACGAAACCTCGTCGTACTCGGCATCACCCTCCTACGGCGCGTCGTCGCTGTTGGCCGCGTTGTTGGTGGCCAGGGTGTGTCGTGGACTCCCACAAAAAAAGCCCGGGTCGCGCTGGGCGACCCGGGCTGGTGTTAAGGTGCCTTACGGCCTATTTGAACTGCTCCGTCTCCGTGGAGCCGCTCATGGCGGTGACCGAGGATTCGCCGTCGGTCACGGCATTGGTGATGGCGTCGAAGAAGCCCGTGCCCACGAAGGACTGGTGCTTCACCGCACCAAATCCGCGCTCTTCTTCGTTGAACTCTTCCTGCTGCATTTCGACGAAGGCCGCCATCTGACGGTCCTTGTAGCCGTTCGCCAGTTTCCACATGCCCAGGTTCAGGTTGTGGAAGCCAGCCAGCGTGATGAACTGGAACTTGTAGCCCATGGCGCCAAGCTCGTTCTGGTAGCGGGCAATGTCCTCGTCGCTGAGGTTGGCACGCCAGTTGAAGGAGGGGGAGCAGTTGTAGGCGAGGAGCTTGCCGGGGAATTCGGCATGGACCGCGTCCGCGAACTTCTGTGCGTCTTCCAGGTTGGGCTTGCTGGTTTCACACCAGATGAGGTCGGCGAAGGGCGCGTAGTTGAGGGCGCGTGCAATGGCCTGATCGATGCCGGGCTTGGTGACGTAGAAGCCTTCGGAGGTGCGTTCACCCGTGCAGAAGGGCTTGTCACGGTCGTCAATGTCGCTGGTCAAGAGACCGGCGGCGTCGGCGTCCGTGCGGGCGATGAGCACCGTGGGCGTACCGGCCACGTCGGCGGCGAGACGGGCGGCGTGGAGCTTGGCCACGAACTCGCGGCTGGGTACGAGTACCTTACCGCCGAGGTGACCGCACTTCTTGGCGGAAGCGAGCTGGTCTTCAAAGTGGACACCCGCCGCACCGGCCTGGATCATCTGAAGCATCAGCTCGTAGGCGTTGAGCGGTCCGCCGAAACCGGCTTCCGCGTCGGCCACGATGGGCTGGAAGTAGTCATGCTTCTTTACGCCGCTGATGGTCTGAATCTGATCGCGACGGGACAAAGCGCTGTTGATGCGCTGCACAACGGCCGGCACACTGTTGGAGGGGTAGAGGCTCTGGTCGGGGTACATGGTGCAGGAAAGGTTGGCATCGCCTGCGACCTGCCAGCCGGAAAGGTAGATGGCGCGAAGGCCCGCTTCCACCTGCTGGATGGCCTGATTACCCGTGAGGGCACCGAGGGCGTTGACGTAGCCGTTGCCCGACTCGTTGACGTAGCCCCAGAGCTTTTCCGAAGTGGCCTTGGCGATCGAGTATTCGATCTTCATGGAGCCACGGAGCTCGAGCACTTTCTTCGCGTCGTAGGGGCGCGTGATACCGGCGAAACGCTCGGATGCCCAAAGCTCATTCAGTTCCTTGATGTCGTCATCGCTGATGAGGGGGTTCTTGTCTTGTCCGTTGTTACTCATGATACATGTTGTCCTTGTGTGCCTCGCGGCAGGTTTCCGTTCTTCGCACTACAGAGCCCGGTACGATAGGTAAGAATTAAGGGCGCTGCGCGCTTAGAATCATTCAACTCCAGGTGTGGCCCTGCCACTCAGTCCAGCTGCTCGTAAGCAGCCAGCGTAAGAAACTCAGCTAAGTCTTCATTGGCGGTAAACTCATCGAAGAGCTTCGCCGCTTCGGCGTATTTTCCGTTGGTGAAGCGTTCTTCACCCACTTCCTTTTTGATGGCGTCCATTTCTTCGGCCGCAATTTCGCGTACCAATTCCATGGTCACGGCGCGACCGTCATTGAGGACGGCCTTGCTGTTGTGTACCCACTGCCACAACTGGGTGCGGGAGATTTCGGCCGTGGCCGCATCTTCCATCAGGTTGTAGAGAGGGACGCAACCGACACCACGCAGCCAGGCTTCCAGATATTGGACGCCGACTTTGATGTTCTCGCGGATACCATGCTCCGTTAGTTCACCCGTGGGAATCGCGAGCAGGTCGGCCGCCGTGGTGGTCACATCGTCACGCTGCTTATCGATCTGGTTGGGCTTGTCACCCAACACCTTGTCGAACTCTTCCATGGCAATAGCGACCAGTGCCGGGTGAGCGACCCACGTGCCGTCATGGCCGTCTTCCGCTTCCCGCTTCTTGTCCGCCTTCACCTTGGCCATGGCCGCGTTGTTGGCTTCATCATCATTCTTAATCGGTATCTGGGCAGCCATCCCGCCCATGGCAAAGGCACCGCGCTTGTGGCAGGCCTTGATACAGGCGAGGGAGTAGGCACGCATGAAGGGGGTCGTCATACCAACCAGTGCGCGGTCAG
>JAUIMA010000174.1 GCA_030432675.1 Candidatus Hydrogenedentota bacterium
GGCCCGGTCGATGTTTTCGCGGGTCACCTTACGGACACGGGGAACGAGGGGGGCGACGAGGCGACCGACACGGAGTGCGAGCCAGCGATTCCATGAGAGGGGCAGTCGGCGGCTTACGGCAAGAAAGGTGAGGGTGAATCCCGTGGCCAGCGCCTGCACCAGGGGGTTGCGGCGTCGCGCCATAACCTCAGGGCTCCAGGGTGATGGTCTGACCAATCTCGGGGGCAAAGGTAGTGTATCCATTCCCCGTGTTGGCATTCATCCAGTCGATGGCTTCCGGGTCACCGTGCACGAAAACCACGTTCTTGGGCTTGATGTGCTCGATGATACCCTGCAGGGCACTACGCGGGGCGTGGGCGCTGAAGGAAAAGCGCTGGATGTTTTCCATCGTAATGGGCACGGCAGGGCGATCAATGCCAAAGGACAGGGCATCGCCCACTTCGGCCTGGGTCAGCTTGAACCCAAGGGTTTCATGGTCCAGATAGCCCACAAAGAATATACCGTGCTTGTTGGATTGCACCATTTCCTCGGCGATGAGGGCCGATGGCGTATTCTCAAGCATCATGCCCGACGTGGCGACGATAATGCTCGGCTTGGAAATCAGTTTCTTGACGACACCGGACTTCCACACATTGCCAATACGCCCGAATGAATCCAGGGGACGCAAGATAGCTTCGGGGAGCATGTAATCGGTGAAGCGGTCGTAGAGCTCATATACCGCGCGCCCCAGGCCGGAGGCATAGACCGGCACCGTAGGCACAAGCCCTTCTTCCTGCAGACGGGAAACGAAATTGAGCACTTCCTGGGTGCGCCCCAGGGCAAAACTGGGAATCAGCACCGTGCCGCCCGCTTCGAGCACTTCGGCCATCTGGGTGCCCATGCGATAGATTTCATCCTGGTAACTGACCGCTCCGCCGGCATCATTGGCGCCGTGAGTCGCTTCAATAATCAGGGTATCCACATGAACATCTTCGGGCAGGGGCGAAAATCCGTCAATCAACTCCTGACGGGTCTCACACACATCGCCGGTGTAGTAAATGGTATGTCCGGGGGCCTTCAGCAAAATGCTCGCACTGCCCAAGACGTGTCCGGCGCGGCGAAAGGTGGCCTCCACCGGGGCGCGCATGGGAAGCTTGAAGGGCGTGTCGAATTCATGCCCGACGAAGCGCTGCATGGCATATTCCACATCTTCATGCTCGTAGAGGGGATAGTCCTGAATGCCGCGCTCCCGGGCCAGCAATCCCATGACGGAAACACTGTTGTGCAACATGCGATCTACGATCCGCATCGTAGGTACGGTAGCATGGGCCTTGACGCCGGGATATTGGCGCATGAGGTAAGGAATGGAGCCGCAGTGATCCTGGTGCGCGTGGGTCACCAGGAGGGCATCGGGTGCCCGACGGATCATATCGAATTCAGGCAAGGCGTTACGCCCATCCTTTTTGGGATGGGTGCCGCTATCAAGCAGTACGTGTTGGCCGCCAATGGCAAGTTGGAAACAGCTCGCTCCAACTTCCCCACCGCCGCCCAGTACGCTGAGTTCAATCGATTGTCCTGAAGTCATATGAACGCTATTGTACGGCTCCGGGACTAAACTTGTCAAAGAAACGGAGCACTTTTCTCATTCGGAACCCATTCTCATTACTTGAGATAGAGCCGCTTGACACGGCGTCCTGCTACACACGGCGGGAATGAATGGCCCCGGCTACCGCTCCCCCAACTGCTCCACCACAATCTGGTAGGGAATCGCCGACGCGTCTCGCTCGATCTTGAGGTAATACCGGCCCGGATCGTCGAACACCCGCATGCGCATGCCCAAAAAATCGGTATCCGTAATGCGGGTGAAGGGCCGGTCATCGGTCGCGTCGTGTATGGTCACACTGAAATCAGACGGAACGCCCTGATCAGCCCGGGTGCAAGAAATTCGCCACACTCCCTCGGGGATCACCACGACCTCGGTCTTCTGGCTCACCCGCCCCTCCCACTGGGCGAGGGAAATCGCCTGCAACTTATAACGATACTCGTTCCCCATTGCCAGTTGAAGGCCATTTATGCGGTCGACGTAGCCCATGATGCGCTTCGCCTCACCCACGGCCTTATCCCGTAAGGCGAGTCCTTCGCGCACCTGGTGATTAACGTCCCCTTGAATCTGGTTGAGTCGGGCCACATGCTGACCGGCCTGCGCCTGAAAGGCACTGTTAGCAACGCTGATCTTTCGCCCTTCCACATCACGCTCTGCCCGCTCCGCCGCCTGATAGTACTCCTTGACGGAGTTCGACATGTACTGGCCGTACTCACTGCGTTGATAACGACGTTGCTGCGACACACGGTTCTGGTGGTTGACGAATTGATCTGCGTTGCTTTCCTTCGCCGCCTTTCGAATTGCTTCAGCCCGCTTCGCCTCTGCATTGGCTATTTCCGTGCGGTGGGTAGCTGCCTGGGAACTCAGGTTTCTTATCTGACTGTTTTTTCCCTGAATCTCTGCCGAGCGACTGGCCATACGCTGCCTGGCCCACCCCTCCAACCCATCGGTCAATGCCTTTCGGCGGGTATTCCCAAGGCCTTCCCAGTGGAGTAACTGGGACTCAAACTCCGCCAATTCAAGGAGCCATTTCCGCATCTTAAAGGCGTTGGTATCCACGACGGCGCTGGAGGTACTTTTTTCAGGGGGCTCTACTGATGGCGGGTTGGCCTTGGCCGCTTCAAACTGGGCGAGGAGCGCCTCACGGGCAGCCGCATCATCATCGATCACCAAGTCGGTTACGTCCAGCCGCTTGCGGCTGTGTTTCTCCATGACGCCCGTCTCGGGAAAGTGGACATAGTAAAACTGTTTGGACTGGCCCACATAGACATCGCGGTGTAATTTGCCGCCGATACGAATTTCATCCGCGTCGACACATGCCGCGAAAAGCACTAACGCTGTGATTGCATACTTGAATGGTTGCCCCATGGCCCCTCCATTGCACTATCGTTGGCCCAACGAAACCTCACCTTCATTGCTACTACAATACCCAAGATTTTCCCATGATTTCAAGCCGCAACCTCTTGCGACTGACCGGGGCGCTGGCCTACAATAAGGCCCCGGAACTGCCCTCTGGGGTCCTTTTTCGGTCCTTTACCGAAATCACTGTTCCCCGGACCCCATTGCCCTGTCTGCCAGGAAGGATCGCCCCATCGCCCCATGGACCACACTGCTGCGCCACTATCACTAAACGCTCCGCTGGGTGAAGCGCAATACGCCGACCTTCTCGCCGCGTTGCGGGATGAGGCCACGGGCGGAAATTACGTGTCCGGCTCGCTGATTCGCGTCGAAGTGCCCCTCGTCGCCGTGGATGCCCTCCCGTGGCTCCAGGCCCAGGCCGCGCAGACCCACTATTACTGGGCCAGCCGGGAAGGCGATTTTGAGATGGCGGGTATTGGCGAAGCCGACGTGCTGGTGCCCGATGGTCATCTCGATGCCACGGGGCTATTCCGGCTCATGCGCAAACGGCTCGACCTGCGATGGCCGGCGCTCCGTTATTACGGGGGCTTCCGCTTTCAGGCCACCGATCTCAGCCAGCACCGATGGCATAATTTCACCGCCTTTCGCTTCATCGTGCCCCGGGTCGAAGTACTCCGCCGGGGCGAACGGACGTGGTTGGCCGCCAATATCCGCTGGACGGGCCCGGACAGCCTGGAGCAGGAGCTGGCGGTGCTGTCGGATACCTTAACCCAGCTGGTGCCCGTGACTGGCGACGTGGCGATTCCCGCCTTACCGGCCCTGCTCGGTCGGGTCGATTTACCCGATCGCATGGGATGGGAAGGGCTGGTGCATCGCGCGCTGGAAGCCTTTGCCGCCCACGATCTGGAGAAGGTGGTGCTGGCCCGGGAGACGGAATTTCGATTCGATACGGAAAGTACCCTGGATCCGATTGGACTCCTCCGTCGCCTCTTGCGCCACACGACCCAGGCCTACGAGTTCTGTTTTCACCCCACCGCCAATCGGGCCTTTCTGGGGGCGTCACCGGAACGGCTCTTCCATCGCAACAACGTCTATCTCCAAAGCGAAGCCCTCGCAGGCACCCGGCCCCGCGGGAAGGATGACGCCGAAGATGAAGCCTATGCGAATGCCCTGCTGGGCAGCGAAAAAGACCTGCGGGAACACCGCTTTGTGGTGCGCACCCTGCGAGAACACTTTCAGCGCTTCTGCAGCTCAACCCACTATGATGAAGCCCCTTCCCTCCGTCAGCTCCACAACTGCCAGCATCTCTATACGGGCATTGAAGGCATCTTGAAACAGCACGACGTGGATGCGGCGCTGGTGGAGGCATTTCACCCGACCCCGGCCGTGGGCGGCGTGCCCCGACAAAAAGCCCTCGACTGGCTCGCCGAACATGAGCCCTTTGACCGGGGCGTCTACGCTGCTCCCGTGGGCTGGGTGGGCTTTGACGAAACGGAATTCTGCGTGGGCATCCGCTCGGGACTCATCGAAGGCAACACCCTTGCCCTCTATTCCGGGGCGGGAATCGTGCCCGGTTCCCGCGCAAAAGACGAGTGGGACGAAATCGAAAACAAGATGAGCAGCTTCCTGGAGGCCCTCCGCGATGGACCTGTCTAAGGCACCCAATCTCAATTATCTCTGGTGTGGCCTTCTCGTGGAAGAACTCATCCGCCAGGGTGTGGCGGGCTTTGTCCTCTCGCCGGGCTCCCGCAGCGCTCCACTCACGGTTTCCGTGGCGCGCAACGAACGGGCGAAATACTGGGTCCACTACGACGAGCGGGGCGCGGCCTTCTTTGCCCTGGGACTCGCCAAAGCTACCGGAAAACCTGCCGTACTCATCTGCACATCGGGCAGCGCTGTCGCCAACTATTGGCCCGCCGTCGTAGAAGCGGCCATGAGCAACATTCCCCTGATTCTGTTGACAGCCGACCGCCCACCCGAGCTGGTAGACTGTGGTGCCAACCAGGCCATCGACCAGACGGATATTTTCGGTAACTACCCCCGGTGGCGCACGGCCCTCCCCTGCCCCACGGCCGAGTGTCCTGCGACCTACGTGCTTACTACAGCCGACCAGGCCTGGCACCGCAGCCAGCACCCTCAAGCCGGGCCCGTGCATGTAAATGTGCCGCTTAGAGAGCCGCTGGACCCCAAGCAGGATGACTCCCTGACGGAAGCCGTCTTGAAATCGCTGGTCGCGTGGTCCGCCACAGACGCACCCTACACCCGCTATGACGCAGGGACCTCAGAGGTGCCCCATGGGTGGGCGCCCCCGCTGCTGGAACGCATGACATCTGCCCGAAACAAACTGCTGATTGTCGGCAGACTCCATGGCGAAGAGGAGCATGCGGCAGTCCGTAAACTGGCCACGCTACCCGGCTGGACGATCTATGCGGACATCACCTCGGGACTTTACGGCCCATCGGCACCGGCGGGCTTGATCCAGGACATGGAGCACTTCCTCCAGAACGATGCAGCGCAGCCGGACCTGGTCCTCCATCTGGGCGGCGCCTACACGTCGAAACGTCTGCTGACTCAAATGGCGGATTGGAACGCCCCGTATATACACGTAAGCGCCTCGGAGCAACGGCTTGACCCCAATCACCAGGTCACCCAACACCTTACGGTGGGGATGGCCTCCTTCTGCCAGTGGCTCCTGGACAACGCGCCAAAAACATCGGTCAGCACCACCACGGCCTCCGGAACGGACGAATCCCCCATCGTGGAACAGGAATGGTCGGAACGGGCCATCGCCCATCAGCTTGGAAGCCTACTTCCCGAAGACTCCCTTCTCTTCGCGGGTAACTCCATGCCCATCCGCCTGGTTGAGCGCTTTTGCCGACCGGAGCGGGACGGCATCCACGTTGTGGCCAATCGGGGTGCAAGCGGCATCGACGGCAACATCGCCACGGCCCTCGGCATGGCAGCGGGTAGCAAACGCGTCACGACAGCCCTCTTAGGCGACCTCACGACACTGCACGACTTGAACTCCCTGGCCCTCCACAAGGCAGTCGATTCGCCCCTGGTCTTCATTGTGTTGAACAATGACGGCGGCGGCATTTTTCACCACCTCCCCATCGCCCGCGCTGGTGAGCCCTGTTTCGAGCCCTGTTTTGCGACGCCCCACGGCATGGACTTTTCCGGCGCGGCCCAACAGTTTGGCCTGGACTATGCCGCCCCCGACGATCGGGATAGCTTTCGTGAGTCGTACCGCGAGGCCCTGGCAACCGGTCGGGCGACCGTGATAGAAATCAAGACCCCGCGCTTCCCGGGGCAAGGCGACACCATCCCAGACTTACGTTCTCAAGAAAACGTCGCGGAAGTGCCCCTAGAGGCGCTCCGGCCGATCGCCCTCGCGGGCGACCCCAAGAACCCGCCCCTCCTGCTCATTCATGGCTTCATGGGAAACGTAAATGACTGGGAACAGGTCGCGCAGGCGTGTTCAGCCACCCACCATGTGCTGGGAATCAACTTGCCGGGGCACAGCCCCGATTGGGCCGAGGTGGCGCTCGCGGACTTCGACATGCAGCGGACAGCCCGTGATCTAATGGTCCATCTGGACGCCCTGGGCATCGCCTCCTGCAGCCTGCTGGGCTATTCGATGGGAGGTCGCTTCGCCCTCTATCTCGCCACCCAATATCCGGAACGGTTCACCCGGGTCATCCTCGAATCCGCGTCCCCCGGTCTGGACACGGTGGAGAAACAGCACGCCCGTCAAGCCCAGGATGGCGCCCTCGCGGAGCAACTAGGTACGATGGACGCCGGGAGCGACGCCTATCGGGAATTCCTCGAGGCGTGGTATGACCTGCCCCTCTTCGAATCGCTCCGCAGACACCCCGAACTCCGCACGGCCCTCATTCAACGGCGCGTGGCGGAGAACGACCCACCACGGTTGGGCAAAGGGCTAGGCCCCCTGGGGACCGGCAAGCAACCCAATCTCTGGCCTGCCCTGGCCACCTATGCCACGCCCACCCTCCTCCTGGTGGGTGAACTGGACCGCAAATATCGGCTGATCGCCGAAGACATGTGCGCGGCGTGCCCTGCCATGGCGATGGAAACATTTGCGGATTGTGGGCACATTGCCCATCTGGAGAAACCCGAGGCCTTCCTCACGACGGTGCGGGGCTTTCTCGCCCATCGGTAGGGGGTGTCTATGCCCGAGGGAGACTTGGGCCGTGGCAGGGAGACCAAATCCACCAGGATTCCAGAGGATCGGTGAAACACCCTGGGGTTAACTGAGCCTGTTATCGAGCCACGCGATGCCTCCTCACACTGGATTCTCTGACTTCGTGTATACTGTCTCCTGAGAGTCGTTCAGGTCCCAATTCCAAGTATGGAAAGCAGACCAACCCCATCCGGGTCTAATCTGGACTTTGGTTTGGCGGCCACGATTATCGTTAGTTTAACTGCGTTTCGGCCCCCACCCTACAAGGTAAACCATGTCCATTCGCGTTGCATTGAATCACCGCACGTCTTACCAATATGACCGCTCCGTCACGCTCGGGCCCCAATCGATTCGCCTTCGGCCCGCGCCCCATTGCCGAACCCCTATCCTCAGTTATTCCCTGAATATCCGGGGCGGTGAGCATTTCCTCAATTGGCAACAGGACCCCCACGGCAATTTCATGGCCCGCGCGGTCTTTGAGGAACCCGTCCGGAGCCTGGAAATTGAAGTGGACCTGGTCGCCGAAATGACGGTCATCAATCCCTTTGAGTTTTTTGTGGAATCGTCGGCGGAGGAGCACCCCTTTACCTATGAAAAGTGGCTGAGCCGGGAGATCCGGGCCTTCCTGGAAACCCGCAAGGCGAAGCCCCATTTCAAGAAATTCCTCTCGGGTCTCGACCGCAAGAAACTCCGCACCGTCGACCGGTTGGTGGACATCAATCGCCGGGTCCATGACCGGGTGTCCTATGTCATCCGAATGGAGCCGGGGGTTCAGTCGCCGGAGGAAACCTTGGAACTGGGCACGGGCTCCTGTCGTGATTCGGCCTGGCTCCTCGTGCACACCTTGCGCCACCTCGGGCTGGCCGCCCGTTTCGTGTCGGGCTATTTGATTCAGCTGGCCCCCGATGAGAAATCCCTCGATGGCCCCTCGGGCACCGAAGTGGATTTTACCGACTTGCATGCCTGGGCCGAAGTCTTTATTCCCGGTGCCGGCTGGATCGGGATGGATCCCACTTCGGGCCTCATGGCCGGTGAAGGCCATATCCCCGTGGCCTGCACACCGGATCCGGCTTCGGCGGCACCCATTACCGGTGCGGTTGATGAAGCGGAAACCACCTTCGACTTTCACATGTCGGTATCCCGTATCCATGAAGATCCCCGGGTTACCAAACCCTACACCGATATGGAGTGGAAGGCCATTGACGCGTTGGGGCATCAGGTTGACGCGCGCCTGGAGGCCGCCGATGTACGGCTCACCATGGGCGGAGAACCCACGTTCATTTCTATCGATGACATGGAAGGCGCCGAGTGGAACATTGCCGCAGTCGGCCCGGACAAGCGTCGCTTGTCCGAAACCCTCATCAAACGCCTCCGGGATCGTTTTGCGCCGGGGGGCATGCTCCACTATGGGCAGGGGAAATGGTATCCCGGCGAATCCCTGCCACGGTGGGCCCTGGCCTGTTTCTGGCGCGAAGACGGGGTCCCCCTCTGGAATGATCTTGCGCTTATTGCAGACGTAAACAAAGACTACGGGCACACCACGGAGCATGCGCAACAATTCGCGGGACTTCTGGCGGAAACGCTGGGCGTGGACTCAAAATGGATTGTGCCGGCCTATGAAGATGTCTTTCACTACATGTGGAAGGAGCAGCGCCTCCCTGTAGACGTAAACCCCCTCGATGGCACGCTGAAAGATGCCGAGGAACGGGCGCGCTTGTCCCGCGTCTTTGAACGAGGCATCAACGCCCCGGTCGGTTTTGTCATGCCCCTGAAACGCCAGTGGTGGCAGAGCCAGGCCAAATGGTGCAGCGGGCCCTGGCCGGTCCGCGCGGAGAAAATGTTTCTATTGCCCGGCGACTCCTCGGTGGGGCTGCGGCTGCCCTTGGAATCCTTGCCGGAATCCCCCGCTAAATCGCCCCTCTCGGATGTGCCCGTCGACCCGGTAGGCATTCGCGAGGCCCTGCCCACACCGCCCTACGCCCAGCAAAGTTATGTCGATGAGCGCCCTGCCCCGCAAGGTATTGATGGCATCTCCCAGCAGACCGCCCGCAAGGGCACCCGACTGGAAGAGCGTAAGGCCGATGAGAAAAACGAGGTGGTGCGCACGGCACTTTGTGTCGAGCCACGGGAAGGGCGCATCCATGTATTCATGCCGCCGCTCCAGCGTCTGGAAGACTATGTCGATCTGGTGGCGGCCATTGAACACACGGCATCCCAGCTCAAGATGCCCGTGGTGGTGGAAGGTTATCTCCCGCCACCCGATCACCGGGTTCATAACCTGAAGGTCACGCCGGACCCCGGTGTCATCGAAGTGAACACCCACCCGACGAAGACCTGGAACGACCTGGTGGATCTCACGTCGGGCCTCTATGCGGAAGCCCGTCTGACGCGCCTGGGCACCAACAAATTCGATTTGGATGGGCTCCATACGGGCACGGGCGGCGGCAACCATGTAGTCGTCGGTGGTGAAACACCCGCCGACAGCCCCTTCCTGCGCCGTCCCGACTTGCTGAAGAGCCTTATCGCCTTCTGGATAAATCACCCCGCCCTTTCCTATCTCTTCAGCGGTCGCTTTATCGGCCCCACGAGCCAGGCACCGCGCGTGGACGAAGGGCGGCAGGATGCCCTTTACGAATTGGAGTTGGCCTTTGAACAGGTGCCTCCCCGAGGCGAGGATTGTCCCCCCTGGCTGGTGGACCGCATCTTTCGCAATCTTCTGACGGACCTGACCGGCAACACCCACCGGTCCGAGTTTTGTATCGACAAGCTGTTCTCGCCGGACAGCAGCACCGGGCGATTGGGCCTTGTGGAATTCCGTGGCTTCGAGATGCCGCCCCACTGGCAGATGAGTTGCACCCAACAATTGCTGCTTCGGGCACTCATTGCGCGCTTCTGGGACGAACCCTACACACAGAAAGCCGTCAAGTGGGGTACGGCGCTCCACGACCGTTTTCTACTGCCCTATTACGTGCGCGAAGACATGCTGGATGTGCTGGCCGAAATGAGGGAATACGGGTATGATTTTGATGCCAGTTGGTTTGACAGCCACTGGGAGTTTCGTTTTCCCAAAATAGGGGCTATTGCCCAACAAAATGTTTCACTCGAGCTCCGAACCGCTATCGAGCCGTGGTATGTGCTCGGGGAAGAACCGGCAGGTGGCGGCACGGCCCGCTATGTGGATTCGTCTGTGGAACGTCTGGAAGTAAAAGTAAGTGGCTTGGTAGATGAACGACATATCATCACCTGCAATGGGCGCCATGTACCCCTGCGCAGTACAGGCGTCGTTGGCGAATTTGTGGCGGGAATCCGCTACCGTGCCTGGTGTCCGCCGAGCTGCCTGCACCCCATGATCAAGGTGCACGCTCCCCTGGTCTTTGATATTCTGGACACATGGTCTAAGCGGTCGATCGGTGGCTGTAAATACCATGTTTCTCATCCTGCGGGTGTTAATTCCGATACCTTCCCCATCAATGCCTATGCAGCCGAAGCACGCCGTAACGCGCGCTTCTTCCCCTTTGGCCACTCACCCGGTCCCCGGGACACCCCCCCGCTGGAAACGAATCCTCAGTTTCCCGCAACCCTGGACCTTCGGAGGAATGCCACGCGGTGATGCAGTCTCAGCAAATGTCGGGTAATGAGCAATCGTGGACAGGCTATGCACC
>JAUIMA010000175.1 GCA_030432675.1 Candidatus Hydrogenedentota bacterium
CCCGGGGGCGGATCTTGGGCAATAACCGTATTCCGTGGGCTGGCATGGGGGATACGTGCCACGCTCCCGATACGAAAACGAGAATTGGCCAGTTCGGACCGGGCATCTTCCAGCGAGCGTTTTTCCAAGGTGGGGGCCGTCAGGAAATCGGGGCCCATGCTCACGGTAGGATAGACCTTACGTCCCGTCCGCACGACCCGACCACTGGCAGGCCGCTGGCTGATGATCTGATACTTCGGTGCCGTATCATGGGGTACGGGCTGGTGACGGCCCATTTCGAGGCCCCGCTCCGCGATGCGCACCGCTGCTTCTTCCAGGGGAAGGTTCACGATGTCGGGCACCTGCACGGGCTCGCCCCCCGCGAGGGCCTTTACATAGACGTAGTAGCCCGAGGCCGCCATGACCACAAGAAAGACCGCCAGGGCCGCCGACCACTGAATACCCCAGGAAATAAATTTCAGGATAAAAAAGACGAAGTTCAGGATTGTTTCCGAAATCTTGTCAAGAAGAATCCGTCCCACGCCCCGTTGGACGGGAGGCTCTGATACATTCCCTCGGCCGTTTTCCACGATTCTAGACACTCCTGACCTGTTTCCAACACCACGTGACCTTCCGATAGAATCGATTCCACCACGGCGGTGGTTTCTTCGGGGGTAAAGGTGCAAACGGAATAGACAACTACGCCGTTATTTTTACAAAGGGCTATAGCGGAACGCAATAAGTCCCGCTGCTGTTGAGCCAATTCATCGACGGATTCCTGCGTCATACGCCACTTCAAATCGGGGTGACGCCGCAAGGTGCCCAGACCCGAGCAGGGCGCATCGACCAACACGCGATCAAATCCGCTCGCAACGGGGGCATGGAGACCATCACCACATAGAATGTGAACACCGGGACATTCCAGTCGCTCCACATTCTCCTGAATTTTCCAGAGGCGACGGCGGCTCGAATCCATCGCCACAATGGTGGCCTTCCCGTTTGCCAATTCGGCCATATGGGTCGTCTTGCCGCCGGGTGCTGCACAGAGATCTAATACCCGATCCCCTTCCTGGGGTTCCAGGAGAAGGCCGGGCAGCATGGAGGCCGTATCCTGCAGGAAGAAATGGCCCTGCTGAAACCACTTACTTCGGGGGAGCGCCCCCCCGTGGACCATGCGGAGGGCATTGGGCAGCTGTACGTCATCGTCGACCACGCAGCCCGACTTTTCAAGGCGTTGGGTCAGCTCGGCCACCGTGGTTTTCAACGTATTTACCCGGAGAATAGAGTCCGCAGCCTCATTGGAGGCCTCGCACAAGCGCAGGGCGGTCTCGTCGTCAAATTGCTCGGCCCACTTCCGTATGAGCCATTTCGGCATGGAGTACCGAATTTTCAGATACTTGTACAGATTCTCTTCGGCATTTGGGAGCCCAATGTCTTCGAGCCGTTCGGGTACCTTCCGCAACACGGCGTTAACCATGCGGGCCAATCCGGCGTGGGTACGCTTCTTCGCCAGGTCCACCGACGTATGTACCATCGCCGGGGTGGTGACCTGATCACAGAAGAGGGCCTGAAAGACGGCCATTCGCAAAATGACCAGCAATGCCGTTGGCAGTTTGTCCAGGGGCTGGTGACAATGCTTCTGGAGGACATAGTCACAGAGGATACGGTGGCGCACCGTTCCGTAGACTAGCATGCCCAAGAAGCGGCGACCCCGGTCAGAAAAGTTTTTTCGACGGAGCGTTTTGTCCAGCGAAACATCGAGAAAAACATCGCGCTCTATGACACGCAACAATACATCAATGGCCGCATCGCGTACGGGTTCGGCCGGCATCAGGCAATATCCGTAAAAGAAGCGCCCGGCTCCAGCCGGTGTCCGCGAAGAAAATCGCCCACATCCATCATTCGTTTTCCGGGGGCCTGAATCTGGGTGATCGCCAAGCGGCCATCCCCCGTGGCCACAACCAGGCGATCTTTCATAACGTGCTCTATCGTGCCGGGCTCGGCCATGGCATTGCCTTCTATTCGTTCGGTGGCGTGGATGCGGTATACCTCGCCATTCATATGACAATGGGCGATGGGCCAGGGTTGGGCCGCGCGCACCAAATTGTGAATGGTTTCGGCCGAGGAACCCCATTGGATTCGGCCATCCTGCTTTTCAAACATCCGGCATTCGACCACTTTGGTGGCGTCCTGGGGGGTAAAGACGGCGGTGCCCTCTTCCAGTTGACGGAGTCCCTTCAGCATTAAGTCGGCACCCAACATACCCAAGCGCTTCGCCAGGGCTACTGCGCTTTCGTTTTCGCCGATAGTGACCCGCTCCTGCAGCAGGACATCGCCCGCGTCCATTTCCAGGACGAGCCGCATGATGCTCACACCTGTTTCGGTGTCGCCGCGCAGTATCGCCGAACGAATGGGGGAGGGCCCACGGTATTTGGGGAGGAGACTCGGGTGCACATTGAGCCATCCCTGAGGCGGAATATCCAGCACCGGCTGTTTAAGAATCCGGCCATAGGCCGCGATCGTACACACGTCCGGGGCCTGCTCACGGAGCCAGGCTTCGAAGGTGCCATCGTTCAGCTTGACGGGCTGGTGCACGGGAATGCCCAGTTTTTCGGCCGCGACTTTTACGGGCGGCGGAACGGGCTTTTTGCTCCGGCCCTGGGGCTTGTCGGGCTGGCACACTACCGCGACCAAGTCGTGCAGGGCTTCCACCGCTTGCAACGTGGGGACGGCGATGTCCGGTGTTCCAAAGAAAACCGTACGCACTAGCTTGTCAATCCCGGGATGTCGATGCCACCGGCCATTTCGGTCATCTTTTCTTTGACCATTTCCTGGGCCTTACGGGTGCCTTCATTAATGGCGGCCTGCACCATGGTTTCCAGCATTTCGGGCTCTTCGGGATTAATGATCTCCGGCTCTATCTTGATGGAGAGCAGTTCCATCTTGCCATTCATGACAATACGGACCATGCCCGCACCAGAGTCGGCCTCAATGCGTTCGTCGCCGAGTTGCTCTTTGAGCTCCTCCATACGACCCTTCATTTCCATGGCCTGCTTGAGCATGCCACCCATCTTTCCGAGATCACCTAAACCTTTAAGCACGGTGCAACCTTTCCTGACTACGTTTTTGAGACTTACCCCTCGGGGTGTCCGCGGGCCAAACTGCGCAGATTCGCGCGGCAAGCGTAGTGTCTTTGGCCGCTATCGGCGGGGGAGGGGACGCAATGGGTAGTATACCCCGATTGGCATGGATTGGTAAAGAAACCGCCCCCTGCGACAGGGCGCAGGAGGCGGAAAATGTTGTCTGCGAAGCCCTTAGAGGGCGTCTGCGCCTGCGGACGCGACTGCGTGGTCATCTTCAACGGAAGAGCCAGATACGCCGATGGCACCGATTATCACGCCGTCTTTGTTTTTCAACGGCACGCCCCCCGGAAAGGTGATGAGGCCGCCATTGGAGTGCTCAATATTGTACAGCGGACCGCCGGGCTGGCTGAGGCCACCAATGGCACCCGTGTCCATATCAAAGAAGCGCGCCGTCTTGGCTTTCTTGATGGAAATGTCGATGCTACCGAGCCAGGCACCATCCATGCGGGCGAAGGCCTTGAGATTGGCACCGGCATCCACCACGCAGATGTCCATCTTCGTGTTGATTTCAGCGGCTTTCTTCACGGCGGCTTCGACCACGCGATTGGCAGATTGAAGGTCAATATCAGCGCTCATAGTGCTCTCTTCCTTTTGGGTTGGGGTAGAAAATGGGACAGGCATGTTCCAAATCAATGGTACAGGTGACCTGACCTGCAAACCGCTCCCATACTACTGGATTTGTCTCCCACCGTCAATGTCCCCCGGCGTGTGACGGGCCGGTGTGCAACGCAGCCCGAAAAACAAGAAAGCCCCCGGCAATGGTAGCCGGGGGCCAGGGGTTCAGATAGGGGCAATGCCTTAGAGGGCCGCAGCACCGGCCATGGCGACCGCGTGGTCGTTTTCGACGGAGGAGCCGGATACACCAATGGCACCGATTACTTCTCCTGCTTTGTTCTTCAGGGGAACGCCACCGGGGAAGGTGATAAGGCCGCCATTGGAGTGCTCGATGTTGTAAAGAGCACCGCCGGGCTGGCTGAGGCTGCCAATGACGCCCGTGTCCATGTCAAAGAAGCGCGCCGTCTTGGCTTTCTTGATGGCAATATCAATGCTGCCGAGCCAGGCACCATCCATGCGGACGAAAGCCTTGAGGTTGGCACCGGCATCCACCACGCAGATGTCCATCTTCGTATCGAGTTCTTCGGCTTTCTTAATAGCCGCCTCGATGATATGGGTGGCGGAATGGAGATCCACATCGGCACCGCCGTATTCGCCCGCTTCATCGTGGGCATCTACAGACGTCCAGTTATAGGTACAGACACTTACCAGGCAAAGGGCCAGGGCACCAGCAAAAAACAACTTGCTCTTCATAGGGAATTCTTTCTTTCCGTTGGGTAAAACGACAGGGCACAGCACACCCCCGATACAGGAGGGGGGGCCATGTTCCACGACCGGAGCCTATCTTACTGAATGACAGAGCGGTGGTCAATGATGGCGCATCGGTCTTGAGCGGGGTGGCCGACTATCGCTTGCCGCGGAATACGGAGTCGACCACATTGCGAAGGTATTGCTCATCGGTGATGCCCACCGTAGCCTCATCGGGGAAGGTTGTTTTCTCCCGGAAGTGCCGCCCCAGTTCCTGATACAGTTGCACCCGCTCCGCCGCGTCCAGACTGTCGCGGCGTAGAAGTGCCTGCACCAGCAGATCGGCTTCCTGGGGGGATACCTGTTGCCGCAGACGGCCTTCCAGGTGGGGATAGTCGCGAAAGGAGTTGTATTTGCCAGGAAGTACCTGCTTAAAGTCCGGCGTTTCGTTGTCGGGTAGATAGGTAACGACGCAGTTGGCGGCCAAATCGCCCAGTCGCTGGTGACGCTTGCTGAAGAGCATGGAAACCCCGCCCAGCACGTAGAAGAGCGGCATGGCGTCCACGATACGCAGCAGATTGCGAATCACGATTTGACTGAATCGGAGACGGAGCCCGGAGCTGTCGACGACGCGCAGATTCAGCAGGCGTTTGCCAAAGGTCTGCCCCCGGAAACGCCATTCCATGCCAATTCGATAGGCGAAGCTGCTTGCAAAGAAAAAGAGGATGAGGACGGCGACACCCATATTGCCCACGATCGGTGTCATCGCCGCCACAATGCCATAGACAAACCAGGAGGCGACCTGGAGAATCAGGCAGTCTACCAACCACGCCAGGAAGCGGGTAAACGGACCGGCCAGGTAGATGGTGAAGGCCACCCCTTCGGGGGTCTCAATGGTCAGGCGTCTTCGCAGGTCGGTGATCATTGGGTTGGTGTCCCCGCGGTGACCATTTCATGGGATGCCCCGGGGGCTCTGTCGTCTCCGCGTCCAAAGCGAGCGAGGTAGACGTAGAGCATAATGAGCTCGGTCGTGCCAAAGGCTATTTTAAGGCTATAGGGAAGATAGGGCTCATGATACTGGCTGAAAAAGGCCTCGATGACGCCCGCCCATATCAACATGAGTGAAACGCCCGCGATAAGGGTTACGAGGTCGGGCGTGACGACGCGCATGCGCTCCCGCAAGGTATGCTCTGAGCCGAAACCGATCAGGGCATGGGCCAAAACGAGGCCCGCCTGTCCCGCCAGGAGTATAGCGGGAATTTCGATGGAGCCGTGGGGCAGCAGCCACCCCAGAAGGAATACGATTTCTCCCGAAGCGATGTAGTCCAGGGACACGGCACCCAGGATGATGCCGTTGTAAAAGAGGAGGATTAACGTGCCCACGCCCCAGGTCATGCCCAGGGCCATGGCGGTAATGCTGACCCGAATATTGTTGGCCATGAGCTCGGCGGAAAACTGACTGCGATGTCCCTTCATACGGTCTTCCGTCACCGATTCCTCTTCGGCCACGCGGTCGGAAGGATTTCCGTGAAGGTGGTCAAAGGGCAGGATAACGCCTTTTGCGGGCGCATCAGTGGCCACGACCAGCGCGCCAAAGGCACACCCGATCAGGGTCACGATAACCGTGAGGTGAAAGGCGCGGATGTGGCGCCGGAACGTCTGCGGAAAGGTCGCGAGTATCCACTGCTTCGCATTCAAGCGATCCCGCGTATGGCGTGTCTCATGAATCTCCGCATAAGCCCGCGCCACCAGATTCTCCAGGAAACGTCGTGTCGTGGGTTCGGCAGAGAAGGTGCTGATTCGCGCCAGGTCGGATGCCGTGCGTTGATAGAGATAGTCGAAACGCTTAATGTCTTCCAGTCCAAGTGGTGCGCCCGCCTCTTGCTCCATGCGATTCAGCATGGACTGCAGCTCATCCCAATAGGGCTGCTCCTGGGCGACGAATCGTTCAAGGTCGATGATCATAGGGCCTGCCGTTGCTTGACGCTGACGTATTGGGACACCATGTCCGCAAAGAGACTTTCATGGTCGGCCAGGTGCATGTCTACACCATGGCGATGTAGACTGCGCTGGGTCTCCCGCAAGTTATTCCACTGAAGATGCCCTCCGAGATGCTGATACACATCATCGATACTCTCCGCATTGCCTTGCGAAAAGAGGGGGCGAACGTGCTCGGGCGTGATCATGTTGACCATGACCAGATGCCGGTTGGAAAGCAGCGCGAGGTTGCGGCTGAAGCTTTCGGCGAGCACCGGGTCATCAAGATTGGTCAGGAAGATCAGGAGCGCCCGACGGCGCAAGCGCAATCGGATAAAGGTGCACAGTTCTTCAAAGTCGGGATTCACCCGTTGGGGCTGCAAGGTATACAAGGCTTCGCGACAACTGTTGAAATGGCCGTGGCCTTTGCTGGCACGGATGAATTGATGTACCTGGCTACTGAAAGTGACCAGCCCAAAGAAATCTCCTTGCTTCTCAGCCACCACCCCAAGCAGAAGCGCGGCACTCAATGCATGCTCCAATTGGGCCTCGGGAGCCCCGTCTGGCCCTGATCCAGGTATTAATCGGGCGCTCAGGCGGGACGAATCCACAATGACATACACTTCTTGGGTTCGCTCGATTTGATAGGTCTTGGTAATCGGAAATCCCCGACGTGCTGTGGCCTTCCAATGGATGTCCTCATAGCTGTCACCCGGAATATATTCCCGCAACTGCTCAAATTCACGGCCCTTGCCAATCTGCCGTTGGGCATGAATACCCAATCCACTGCGATTTAGAAACACGGAGGCCATCCGATTGCGCTCGGGAATCAGGTTGGGATAGACCCGGATTTCCGCCGTGTTGCCCAGGTGGCGGCGTAGATGCCACAGGCCCCAGGGGGAGCTGCACTCGAGGTATGCGCCCTCAATCGTATATTGACCCCGGCGCTCGGGCAGGCAATCCCAGGTGATGGATAGGGGGCCCGCTTCCGGAGGTAGCGTTACATCCTGAATGGGCGACGCGATTCGCAGGCCTTCCGGTACGGAGAGTCCGATACGAATTCGGTGGGCTCTCTTACGGGGTTGGGTACATTCCAACGCCACTGTAAAGCGCCCCGTGCTGAATCGGGAGTAGCGGGTGAGTTCGGGGAGTACGGCCGAGTAGGTATCGGGATACGCGGCGCCCCGGTGTAAATCGAACACAACGGCAATGGCGGCGATCAGAAAGATCAGCAGGCCCACCGCGATAAACACGGGGCCAACGGCCGCCAACAACGCCAGGGGAAAGACGATCCAAACGGCCCACAACAGCAATCTGTTGGTGGGAGACATCATCGGGGAACGGTCACCGTGGTAAGCAATTCGTGAATGACTTCTTCAACCGTCAGCCCTTCGATTTCGAACTCGGGACGAAGGACCAGGCGGTGGGCGAGCACGGGTGCCGCAAGGTACTTAATGTCATCGGGCGAGACGAAGTCCCGTCCGCGCAGGGCGGCATTGACCCGGCTGGCCGTCAAGAGGGCCTGGGTCGCGCGGGGGCCCGCACCTACCAGGATGCTGCTGTATGAGCGGGTCTTCCGCACTATAGCCACCGCGTATTGAATCAGTTCCTCGCGCAGGGCGACGGATTCCAGGGCTTCACGACAGGAAACCAGGGCTTCCGGTGTGAGGACAGGTTGCACGTGCTCACCGGCAAGTACCCGCTCCGGGGCGGCCGCGAGCGACAGGGAACGTTTGGCGAGCATTACTTCTTCGGCGGCTTCGGGACACTCCATGATGATCTTCAGGAGGAAGCGATCCTTCTGTGCTTCGGGAAGGGGATAAGTGCCCTCATATTCGATGGGATTCTGCGTGGCGAATACCGAGAAGTTGGGGGACAAGGGGTAGGTTTCCCGGTCAATCGTGACATTCCGCTCCTGCATGGCCTGAAGCAAGGCGCTCTGGGTCTTCGCCGGCGCCCGGTTGATCTCGTCACCCAAGAGGAAGGTGGTGAAAACAGGGCCTTTCACCAGGGTAAACGCGTTTTCCTTCATATCGAACACATTGGTGCCCAGGATGTCGGTGGGCATAAGGTCTGGCGTAAATTGGATGCGGCCAAAGTCGCAGCCCAACACCTTGGCCAGGGTGCGCACAAGCAAGGTCTTGGCAACTCCGGGCACCCCTTCGATGAGCGCATGTTGTCCCGCAAAAATGGTAATGAGCGCGTGATCGATGACCACCTGCTGGCCAATGATTACCTTGGCGATTTCGCTTCGCGTGCGGTTGAGCACCTCTTGAAGCTGTTCAATCGAATAATTCACCGATGCATTCCTTTCTTGCCCCCAACCGTCCGGCGTTGGGGGGCGCTACGCCCGTGCTCACGGTTTGCGATGTTGGATTTCCTGGGCGATCTGATTGTAGCGGGCTACGATCGTCGCCTCGTCTTTGGTGGATAGAGAAGCGTTTTCCTGCGACTGCAGGGTTTTCTCGACGGCCGGTGCGGCCGGACTGTTGCCGAAATGGACCCGCCACTCCTTCACGCAGAGGGGCAGGAGAGCGGCTGGTGCAACGAATCGGGAAAGCAGGTGATTCATACCGGCACCCTGACTGCGATCCACCACGCTTTGATCGGCCAACATACGTTCCCGGCGGGGAAGCAATGTAGTACCGTTTTTCCAGATAAACAGTCCCCCTATGAGCAGGATTCCCGCCAGCACGCCATGGAGACGGTAGCGTCGTACCAGGGTCATGATGCGGTCTTTCTGCCCATTTCCAAGGTGGACTTCACTAAAGAGCAAGGTGGGATTCGTTCCCATCACCCATTGTATGAGGCCGGGGCTGCGGTCGTTGCGCATGGCCTCATTACTCAGAAAGTAGGCGTCACTGCACAACACTACGGTGCCCGCGCCAAAGGAACGTTCCATCACGGTGGCCCGCTCAGGGGCGTCTGCGTTGCCGCCCGGTCGAATATATACGTTAGTCCAGTCGCCGCTATCCGATTCAAAATAGAGTCCGCTAAAGAGCCGTTGATTGGTTTCCACAGGGAGCGCCGCGTCGGTGCGTGAGGCCACCGTGCCACGAAGCGGGAGCTCAAAACCATAGTCAAAGTCCCAGCGCTCGGAGATGTCCTGGCTTTTCAAATCAGCAGGGGACAGGGGAAAGCGTTCTGTATCTTCCTCAGATTTACTAGCGTTATTATCTTCTGCTTTCGACGTGTTTCCGGTAGTTTCGCCAGCCGCGGTCGAATCGGTATCTTCATCGGATTCGGGGGCTTCTTCACCTTCGTCCGTACCAGACGCTATTTCTGCGGTATCCTCTTCCGCCGTTTCTCCTTCGTCGTCTTTCGCTTCCTGCGTTTCGTCTTCGCCTTTTCCCGCTTTGCGGGCGAGGGCGCGATCCCGTGCGCGCATGCTGCGGCGCAACATGTCGAGCGCGAAGTCATCCTCCAAGGGAGAAAAGGTGATTACCGCCCGGCCGCCTGTCGATACAAAATGCTCCAATGATTCCAAAATGGGCTTGGGATCCATGCCCAATCCCGCCCCGGCAATGACCAGAGTCGTCTCTTTTCCCTCGGGCAGCTCTTCAAATGGGCGCACGTATTGGAGGGTCTCGTATTGGGGGAGGGCATCCAACGCGTTGTATACGGCCATCATGCCCAGGGGGTCCGCACGCATCGTTGAGTACTCGGCGAAGACATCGCCCTGTTCCAGCCGCGCGCCCATGAGCGATACGACTTGCGTCAAGGCCACGGCGACAACAATGCCGGCCAGCCCGATGGTCAGATGACGCCTACGAGAGCTCATGATGCAGCTCCTCGCGGTAGGCGTTCAGTGCCTCGAGGGTTTCGAGGGTCGCCTCGTGTTCGCCATACCACACGGTTTCATAGAGCAGGGCACTCCGGGAGAAGACCCGGGGCACTTCTCCAATAGAGGCCGCCCGACGAATCAGCTCTACATCATAGTCCATGTTGGATTTAAAGCGGGCGATTCGAATGATTTCCTGGTGGGCCAATGTGGCCAGAATAGAGAAAAAGAGCGCCCGGGATGCCAATCGGAACTCGCCCTTGCCCGCAAGCTCACGTGCCATCTGGGTCCACTCATCCTGAGGCAGATCCGCGGCGGTTGTGGCTTCGTCCTGAATGTCGGGCAGGTCAGATGGCGCAGAGACCGGCATTGCCGTAAGGGTGCTGTCCCGCCGTTGATAGGCGCGCCACACGAGGTAGAGGGTTGCCACAATCAGTACGACGGCCAGGACTCCCGCCAGAATACGGAAGGACTGGCTAAAGGTCCGCGAAGCCCCCGAGAGGTCTGAGCCGTCCAGGCCTCCGCCGTCGCGGCTGCCATCCCCAAAGAACCAGTCCCAGATGGCCTTTATCACATCTGAGGCGAAATCGAAGGCCGCCT
>JAUIMA010000176.1 GCA_030432675.1 Candidatus Hydrogenedentota bacterium
GTGAAGCCACCCGCCGATGCACGCTCCACGCGCATCGTGCTGATGCCCTACAACGCCGACTGGCGTGAGCGCTTCCTCGTCATGGGCCAGCGCATCCGTCGGGCGCTCGGCATATTTCTCCACGGCAGAGCCCAGCGAATCCTTCACATGGGTCTGCAATGCGGCGCCGATATCGATCTGTTTTCCGGTGATTTGATAGCGCATAGTTCCTCCTTCAAGTGGCAGGTCACCCCTGCTCGGACGGGCGCAACAGGCCCTTCCGGGTGGCTCAGGTCTGACCGTAGGGATTGGACATTCGTGCTGCTTGTCCGCCACCGGCCCGGCCCAGGAAATCGCCCTCACCAAAATCCACGACGACGGTACCTACAACGCCTTCACGGACCTCGCCAAGTTCCAAGGGCAGTACTACTGTACCTTCCGAAGCGCCATCTCCCACGGCGGCGCGGGACACGATGTCCTCGGGGAAATCGTCGTAATTCGCTCGTCGGATACAAAAGAATGGAGTGAAGTTGCGCGGTTTGCGTCGGTTGGTGTGGATCTTCGAGACCCCAAGCTACTGGTCACGCCCACCGACATTCGGGTCTACGCCGTCGACTGTCGCCTTCGTCCGAAGGGGACGATCCAATACGCCAACTGCGCGTGGAGCAGCACCGACGGAACGACGTGGAGTGAGTCCCAACCCATGGCCCCCGGCTATATCTTCTGGCGCCCCAAGATGAACAACGGGAAGTTCTACGTACCCGCTTATGTTCGTCGACCGGGCTATTGTGGGGTTGATGTGTTGGTTTCTGATGATGGCTATGACTGGCACGTACAGTCGACACCCATCCCGCCCGCTACGGTCAACGGCGAAACCCTGTGGGCCAACGAGACGGAGATTCTTTTCCTGGAAAACGGCAAGGCCCTGCTCTTTGCCCGCCGAAATTACACGGGAACCCCGAATCCGGAATTGGCGAAATATGGCGGTTTTCGTTTGGGTATCGTGCTTCAGTCCGACGCCAACACCCTGACGCAGTGGGAGGTGTTGGACGAGAGTTTGTACTTTCACTGCCCCGCCGCCATCGAGCACAATGGCCGGATCTTCCTTGCGGGACGCGACAAGCTGGAAATGGACGATGGGCGCGTGACGGAAACCGGTCGTTTGTGGGAGTTTGTGGCGGGAAAAGGCTTCACCGAGATACAGCACCTGAAGACCCACGGCGATTCGAGTTACATGGGCGTCGTGGCCGAGGGCGACGTGTTGCTGGTCAGCTACTACTCCACCCACGAAGGGGAAACGGCCTATTTTGAGAAGCCCGGAAAGGCGGATATTTACCTCTCGCGGGTGCGCATTGTGGAGGAATAGGTATGAAGGGAATACGAAAAGCATCTATCGATGACTTCGACGCCATCTGGCCGTTATTTCGCGACATCGTGGCAGCAGGGGAGTCCTATCCCTATCCCCGGGACACCAACCGTGAGCAGGGTGCCCACTATTGGTTTGGTGTGCACCAGGTGGTCTATGTCTACGAAGAGGCCGGTGTGATTCTGGGGACCTATGCCCTCAAGCCCAATCAGCCCGGACTCGGCAGTCATGTCTGCAATTGTGGCTATATGGTGGCCCCCGAAGGTCGGGGAAAAGGTATCGCGACGGCCCTCTGCGAACACTCCCAACAGGAGGCCCTGGCCCTGGGCTACAAGGCCATGCAATACAACTTGGTGGTCAGCACCAATGAGACGGCTATCCGCCTCTGGCAAAAATTGGGCTTTGACGTGAAGGCCCACCTTCCCGGTGCCTTCCATCATCCCACGGCAGGCTACGTGGATGCGCTCGTCATGTATAAGTGGCTCGCCGACTGAGTTGGGTCAGCGTTTCGACGCTCCCGGCGTTTCACCAGTCTCCTCCGTGGGGGAGAGGCCGGAAGCTTCCCGGGTGTTTTGGGTTTTGGTCTGGGCGTCTTTGTTCTCGACTTCCGTCGGTGGTTTCGTCGGTGGAGCGGCCCGATAGGCCGGGATTTCTCCGGTCAGGCGGATGCCGTTTGGAAGGGGCAGCTTGGCGGACTCCTCGAGATAGAGCGTCATATGGGGCGGTGGCGCGGGCTTATCCGGAAAACGCAATCTGGCCATCGCGGGGTCCGGAATCTCCAGTCGGACGGTGTAGGCATGTTCCTTGCCTTCGAAGTCGCGGGCATGCGCGGTTTCTGCGAGGCGCGTGACAGGGTGCTCCTCAACATCGATTGCGGCGAATGCATTCAGCAGGGTGGCCATGGCGGTGGGGTCCGCCATGAAATAGATAGTCTCGGCGGCATCGGACTGGAGCGCGTAGACCCGTGTGGGATGTCGGGCCAGGATTTCAACCCCCTCAGGCCACCACGATTGGGCTGCCGCGTCAGGCTGGGGTCCGACAACTTCAGTGACCAGGGCGTCGGCGGACAAGGCCGTTAGCATCACAAGGACGCAGCCAGTCCGTCCTGTGAACCTCGATGGGAATAGTCTACGGGTTAATGACATAGGCGCCAGGATTCCTCGAAAATGGGATTGCCGATTGCGGCGGCGGAATGCCCACTATCTACCGTACGTGCATAGCGCCGTCAGGTTCATTTCCCAGGGCATCCCCTGCTTGACCCCTCTTCCGTTTGGATTGCGCTGTACAGCGCTGGCAAACTCACAATCCAATGCTACCACGCACGTCCTGCCTACGGCCTTACGTTCTGCGCCGGTGTGGGCAAGGGGGACGGCCTCGGACGGTGCGTTCATGGGGGAAGAGCCCACGGCGCTTGACCGTGGCACCCCTATGTTTCCTGCAGAAACTCTCCACCCACCGGAAAAAGTCCCAAGGGTGCCACCCACCTACGGCGCGTCGTGGACCCTTACAGACGTGAGGTACGAGCGGCTTTACGGGTGCGGGGTTGTCGGTTAATCTTTCCATCTTCACACGGACAAACCCTACCGGACTTGGACGTTGCACCCACAAGCGCCCCCGCTTCGCTCCTCTGCTTGAGGGTGGCACCCTCGGTGGTCCCAGCTGTCCCTCAACTCGCCGTAAGCTCCCAAATACTCTGCTCAGAAAACAATTCACCCCGCCTGAAGCGACGTCCGGTATCCGTGGTGGCATTATCCAGCGCCACCTTTTCCAGAGACGTGGGCAGGAGCCGAAAATCGAGACTGACCCGGGTCGTGTCCTCGTGGTTTTCTGTACCGCCGTGGAGGCAGTGGGGGGCGAAGAGCAGCAAATCGCCTGCCGTCATAGCCACCGGGGAACAGGCGGCGGTGATGGCTTCCGCAAAGTGGGGATCTCTATCCCAGGTGGCGTAAAAGTGGTGGAGCGAATCGGCAAAGGGTGGGTCGGTGGGGCCGAGCTGCTCGCGGTACGCATCCAGGACTTCGAGGCTGGTGTTTCGCGTTGCGCATTGCAAGGTAGCGGTCCCCGTGCAATCGGTGAGTGCCAACCACCCTTGCATCATCTCCGGAGGATGGCCACCAAGCAGGTCACTGTGTAATTGGCGGGGCAGGCCCGTCGCCGTCTTCATAGTCGCGTGAAAGGGCATGGGAAAGTGGAAGCGAACAAGGGGCTGGGCCTGAAATAAAAAATCTTCGGAAAGGAGAGGGCGCACGCCTCGAACAAGAAACGCGTGATAGGCCGCCAGGATGTCGTCGCTCACCGGATAGAAGACTCGGCTTACGGCGTTGGTAAAATGCTCGTTGAAGGCCATGAGCTCGGGAGGGAGGTGATGGTGCAAGGTGGCCAGTGACGACGCCCCCGTTCCAAAGCCTAAGTTCGTGAGTTGCGCTTTGACAGCGTCTATGAGCGCCTCAACGCCGGGCAGCGCTGGGTGCACCGCAAAGCCGGATTCATCCCACATCCTCGTCGTCCTCGTGCGGGTGGCTATGGCGCGACGCCGGCTCAATGTGCACCAACACATCATGGATGGCCGGGTTATCTGCGCGGATGGCATCCTTCACATCGTGGGCGATGAGGTGGCCCTGCTGCACCGTGAGGGTGTCCTCCACGCCGACATGGATGTCGACGAAAAAGCACAGCCCCATCTTGCGCACGAGGCAGGTATCCAGCGACTTCACCTTGTCTTGCTCTAAGGCAACGACCCGCACCCGCGCCTCGATTTCCGGGTCGGGTGCGGCGTCCATGATTTCATCGACGGCCGGGCGGAGCAGGGTCAGGCCATTCCAGGCGATGATGCCACAGGCGAGCAGGGCGGCCCATTCATCGGCGGTGCGCCAGGCCTCGCCCCCCACCACGGCAATACCGATGCCCACGAAGGCGGCGACGGAAGTTATGGCATCACTGCGATGGTGCCAGGCATCCACCTTGAGCGCCGTGGAATGGAGCGCGCTGCTGACGCGTGACAGATAGCGGTAGAGGACTTCTTTCAGGCCGATAACCCCCACGAGCACGAGGAGGGTATAGGGTGCCGGGGCCTCATGGGGCACCAACATGGCCTGCACGCTTGATACTGCAATCCCAATGGCCGTTACGAGAAGTCCGCCGGCCACCACGACGGCCGCGAGGGATTCGGCCTTGCCGTGACCATAGGGGTGGTCCTCATCGGGGGGGATGGTGGCAATGCGAATGCCGCCCCAGATGATGAGCCCACCGAAAACGTCCAGTAGGGACTCTACCGCGTCGGCCACCAGGGCGTGGGAGTGGCCCAGGATACCGGCGACACCCTTCACGACGGTGAGGACAATATTCACCCATAGGCTGAAGGTGGCATAGCGGAGGACCTTGCGGTCGCTTGTCGGGGGTGTTTCACTCATACATTCACACGGTTTGTCATGGAAGCGCGGGAGCGTTCCCCGTTGCGTTCACAGGTAGGGTTGCCGGTCTTGATGGGACTAAGCAGTATGTTGGTCAGGGCGTCTTTTGCGTTACGCGACTTAGATGCCCCGTTCTTTATAGCTCGCTTCCTGCTGGGCCATGAAGGCCTCACTGCCCGTGTGCACGCTGCGATAGATGGTGGGCTTAATCTCTTTTTGTTCCAACAGGTCCACTGCATGGGCGTGGATGGCCCAGAAAATAAAGCTGGCGCCAATGCCGCTGAGGGGACACATTTTCTCATTGTCTTTCACGGGCAGCACCGCATCGCCCACGCCGCCACAATTGTCGATGAAGCATTCGGTTACCTGGTCCAATTTGCGCTTGCTCGGGTGCTGGGACTCACAGTGGTCCATCTGGAGCTTCGACGCGAGGCCGATGGTGTGAATGCCCCGCTCCTGGGCCTGGAGGGCAACCGCGATAACATTGGCGGAGCGTCCGGAATTGGAGTTGATGAGGAGCACATCGCCCTTTTTGAGTTTGCTTTTTTCCAGGGCGAGATGGACGGTTTGGGATTCCAGGGCGGCCGCTTTTCCGGGGGGCAGTTCAATCTCCCGGTGCTGGAGGTCGGCGTTTACGTTCAGTTCATAACTGAAGGGCGTGATGCCGACCATGCCACCGGCACGCCGGATGGCTTCCCATTGGAGCATGTGTCCCGTGTCCATGATGAACCAGCCCCCTTTTTCGGCAAGGCTTTCTGCCACGATGGTCGCCGCCGCTTCGATTTGTTCCCGCTGGGTGTTTTGGATTTTGGCCACCAGGCCTTCGATGACTTTAAAGTATTGGTCGAGATACATGTACTACGTGTTCCTTATAGTGATGTCGCGCTGGAGTAACCGGATGAGTCCGCTGATCGGTTCGAGCACGACCGGGTGATAGGCAAAAAGATAGGGAGAGCGGGAGAGGGTCGCTTCGATGGCGGAGAGCACCCGCTTGGCATGAAAGACGCCTCCGGTAAACACTAAGGGAATGGGCTCCACATCAAAGTCGGTGCGGGCGGCCATGTCGATGACCAGATTCCCGAGGTGGGTGCCGGCTTCCTCCAGGATGGCGCGTGCGGTCTTATCCCAATCGGCGGCCACGCCATCCACCGCTGCCGCAAACTCGGCCACCCGGGGCGCGGCGATATGTCCCCCCGCCTGGACTTCATCCAGGAGCTGCCACGGCGATTCAATGTGATAAAAATCGCGTGCCGCTTCCAGGAGCTTCGTTTCTTCGCCCCGTTTTTGTTCCGCACGAAAGGCCGCGCGGAGTCCTTCTCGTCCAATCCAATAGGCGCTGCCTTCGTCGCCAAACTGGGGTCCATAGCCGCCAATGGCGCTCCGTGCGCCCTGATGATCAATGGCGTGACAGCTTGCGCCGGTGCCCGCAACCAGGGCGATGCCTTCCTGGAGATCATAGCGGGCGAGTCCGAGCTCCCCTTCGCTGTGCTCGATGCGGGGCACCCGGGGAAGACGGTGTTTCAGTGCGGCATGAATGGACGCGCGGTCTGCCGGGCCAGCCAGGCCCACCACCGCGATGGCTTCGGGAATGACGCCTTCCGCCTGGAGCACGCGGTCCAGTGTTCCCGCGAATTCTGCCTGAAAGCCATTGGCATCCCGGTAGAGGGGACTTGCCGAGCGACAATGGGCCTCGTGAAGGATTGTTTCATCCGGACCGGCCAGGGCCAGACGGGTGCCGCTTCCGCCGCTTTCTATGGCCAGACAGGTCATGTCGTTCTTGGTGTCGATGGTGCTACCCTCCTGCATCCGATACTGAGCCTCACTATAGCGAATCCGAGGGGGAAGGGTATAGTCATTCGATCACCCATTTTCCGCGACAGGGGTATGTGCGGGGGGCGCCCATGTCCAAAGCGCTGGCGGACGCCGATGGGATGGCGCGGGGAATGGGGCGTTGACAAGTCCGGTGTCGATGGGGTCTACTAAAGGGCGAATTCAATAAAAACTATGCATTTATCTACCGGAGAAATCACCATGCGCATTTGCTTATTCCTGCCCGCGCTTCTTTTGCTGGCACTGCTTGCCCCCGCCACCGTTGCCGACACGGTACCCATTTTTCCCCCCCAGGAAAAACACGTGCACAGCAGCTCGATTGTGGAGTGTCCCAACGGGGATTATCTGGCCGTGTGGTTCTATGGCTCCGGGGAGCGCAAGTCCAATGACGTCCGTCTCCGAGGTGCTCGCCTGAAGAAGGGGGAGACCCAATGGGGCCCCGTTTTTGAGATGGCGGATACGCCGGACCTGCCGGATTGTAACCCGGTCATGTATATCGATGCCGACGATAAGCTCTGGCTTATATGGTTAGTAGTCCATACCAACCGGTGGGAGCGCGGCATTCTCAAATACCGCACCAGCACGGACTATATGGGCGAGGGTGCACCGAACTGGGAATGGCAGGACATCATTCTGCTCAAGCCGGGCGAGGGGTTTGGCGACGCGCTGAAGCAAGGCTTCAAGGAAATCGGCCACCCGGAACCCATGTGGTCGGAGTATGCCGGCTCCTATACCCGAATGCTGGTGGAGAGCGCCTCCGACCCGGTGAAAACCGACATTGGCTGGATGCCCCGCACGCCGGTCATCACGCTGAAATCCGGCCGCATCGTGTTGCCCCTCTACTCCGACGGGTATAACGTGTCGCTCATGGCCTACTCCGACGACAAGGGGGCCACCTGGCAATCCAGCGCGCCCGTCGTTGGTCTGGGGAATATTCAGCCCGCCGTGGTGGAGCGTTCCGACGGCACCCTCAAGGCCTATATGCGGGACAACGGCGCCATGCCCAAGCGGATTATCGAAGCGACTTCCACCGACCAGGGCGAGACCTGGAGCATCGGCACCGACATGGAATTCCTCAATCCCGGTTCCAGTGTTTCGGCCTGTGCCCTTCAGGGGGGACGGTGGGTGTTGGTCTACAACGACGCCGAGCAGGGTCGTCACAACCTCGCAATTTTGCTCTCCGAAGATGAGGGAAAGACGTGGCCTTACAAGAAGATGCTGGAATCAAGCGAAGACCGGTCCGAGTCCTTCGGTTATCCCACCATCATGGAAGGGAGCGACGGTCTGATTCACCTCTCCTACACCTACAAGAGTCCCGAAGGTAAGACCATTAACTACAGCACCTTCTCGGCGGACTCGATTAAGAACGAGTAGCCGCAGGAAATCAGATCCTATTCCAGGTATGCCTTCAGTAATCTCCGACTGGTCCGGTCCAGCATCGTCCAGTCGGGGATTTTGTATATATCGCCTGCAACGTCGGTGATAAGCAGACCGTTGGGCGGCAGTCGGTGGGGCCAATCCTCTTTCGGGGTTTGAAAGCGGCGCGCTCCTTGCACACATTCTACTTCCCAATGGCGGATTTCAAACTCCAGTTTGAGGACCCGTATGGCGGTAATTTCAAACGAGAAGTTGGCTTCCCGAAGTCCCTGCTCCAACACCTCACGGCTCTCCCCGTCGAGGGTGGCGGTATCCTCGATGAGGGCCACTTCCACGTTGTTGTCATCCCGGAGCGACACGAAGGTGCCGGGTGCGGTCCAGGGAAAACAGACGCTGATGCGGACGACTGTGCGCACCCCTGCAGACAGGGCTTCGATGCGGGCATCGGGCAGGCGACTGAGTTGAAGGCCGACGCTTTCTGGTTGGGTGGTGGATTTCATCACTCATTCTCCCCGCTATGCGATATACATTTCGTGTAGTTCCTGCTGCATACGGACCAGGCGACTGTAGACGCCGTCGTCGTTGGCCAACAATTCGGCGTGGGTACCTTCCTCCACGATGCGCCCTTCATCGACGACGAAAAGGCGGTTGGCTCGCCGCAAGGTGGAGAGGCGGTGGGCAATGGCGAAGACGGTTCGGCCTTCCACCAACTTGTCCAGGGCTTCCTGAATCTTGTGTTCCGTCTCCGTGTCCACACTGCTCGTGGCTTCGTCGAGTATGAGGACCCGCGGGTTGCAGAGCAGCGCCCGGGCGATGGAGATGCGTTGGCGTTCACCGCCCGAAAGGGTGTGGCCCCGCTCGCCCACCGTGGTGTCGTAGCCCAGGGGGAGCTGACAGATAAAATCGTGGGCGTTCGCCACACGGGCCGCCTCAATCACGGCCTTTAGATCGGCCTCTGGCATGCCATAGCGAATGTTTTCGAGGATGGACCCGTGAAAGAGGTGGGGGTCCTGTAATACGATTCCCAGTTGCCGCCGATAGTGACCCAGCGCCAGATCGCGCACATCAACTCCATCAATGGTGATCTGCCCATGGGTCGGATCGTAAAAGCGGGCAATGAGATTGGTGATGGTTGATTTGCCCGCCCCTGATGGCCCCACCAGTCCGATCATTTCACCCGGCTGTACCTCGAAGGAGATGTTTTTCAAGATGGAGCGCACGCCATCATAGGCGAAGCTGACCTTATCAAAGCGTACGTGTCCGTCGACCGGTTCGAGGCGCGTGGGGGTGTCCGCCTCAACAATGTCGGGCTCACTATCCAGAATCTCGAAGACCCGATGGGCCGAGCTGGTGGCGCGGTTTAAGATAAAGGTCAGGCGTCCCAATATTTCGATGGGGTGTAAATACATCCCCATGTAGAGGGTGAAGGACACGAAGACGCCGACAGTGAGTGGGGTGGCCGTCGGGCTATAGCCCAGCAGACGGGGCATGGCGAAGAACCACACGGCGAGCGTCATGCTTTGAATGCTGAACCACAGGAAAGGCCAGAAACTGGTCCACGTGCGATGGATTTGATTAAAGCTCGTGCATACCTCGGTGTTGCTGGTGCCGAAGCGATCTTGCTCCCGGTGTTCTTGATTGAAGGCCTTGACCACGCGGATGCCCGGAATGGAGTCAGCCAACACGGCGGTGAGTTTGCCCCACCGACGCCAGGCGTTTCCGAAGAGCTGATGCATTCGGCGGCCGTACAGGTAGAGGATGGTCAGCACCACCGGCATGGGCAAGGTCATGATGAGGCCCAGTCGCCAATCGAGATAAAGGAGGACGCCGGTGAGCCCTATCAGGGTCAGCATGGATACCAGAAAATCCACCAGGCCCCACGCCACGAACTCCCAGAGCCGGTCGGTGTCGGAGCTGACGCGACTGATGAGGCTGCCGGTTTGTTTGGTCGAGTAGAAGCTGAGGCTCAATCGCTGTAAGTGGTCGTAGGCTTCCTTGCGGAGATCGCGGGCGACGAACTCGCCCAGGAGGGCCATGGAGCGCATGCGGACCCACGCGACAAACTGGGTTCCGGCATAGGTAATACCGAGCAACAGGACCAGCCAGAGGGCCATGGGCCGTGCGTCGATGGCGAGTTGGGTGCCGGACTCCACCGGGCGTAGCACCGAGTCGATCAGGTAGCCGGTGAGGTAGGGCGGTACCAACTGAAGCAGGGCCAGCAAGAGTCCGGAAAGGATGCCCGCAGTGAAACGTTTCTTGTAGGGGGCCATGTAGCCGAGCAGGCGCAGCAGAAGTCCGGTGCCGTTCTCCGAAACAGCAGCCTGCGCTTCCTCAATGGGGCGCCACAGTCCACGTTGGAAGAGGGCGTCGGGGGTGGCACCCGGTGCCTCGGCCTCGGGTTCCTCGAGAAGATATTTGATGGACTCCATGGCCGGGCGCTGTCGGTGACTGAAGCGGAGGGTTGCCAGCAACTCCGTGTGTTCGCCCCACATTCGCAATTCATTGCCGCTGAGTCCCACCGTAAGCGCAACCTTTTGGACGGTATCCCGGCGAAAGGTTGTGGGTGAGGCGGGCGCGGGGGGGACGATACAACAGTAGCGGGGGGTCAGCACGCACCAGGTTTCCGCCGCATGAAGGGAGGGGTCTAAATCGGACAGGCCAAAGAGCACCTGCGTCGACTCGTCGGTCTCTTGGGTAACGACGCGGGTTATCGATTCTGGCAGCGCCACGGCATGCCCGGTGTAATGCTCCAGGCGTTTGGCGCGTTGACTGTTGGGGGTCATGGTAAT
>JAUIMA010000177.1 GCA_030432675.1 Candidatus Hydrogenedentota bacterium
TTTACTCAAAATCAGATACTCCTTGGAGTGCGTAAGCTTGCTTACGCACTCCCGTAGCGAGCTTGCTCGCGTCTCCCGGAATGAATACATTGCTTCGAAAACAAAACATCTACTTCACAATCACCGCCCAAGCCCGGGAAGTACGTTGCTCTGCAATCTCCATCCCCTTCACCACCTCTTCCGGCAGTAACATGGTCTCGGGACGGTTTCCAAACCACGGCGGCACGGTCATGAGACGTACGGCCCCCGCAGCGCTTCGAAGTTGCCAAAATATTCCGGTCTCCTCAGGTTCCAAAGGAAGATGGAAATAACCCGCAGGCTCGTCTTCCATTACCATTCGCACGCGAGCGTCGGGGCCCAGCACTTTACCCCGGCCATTGCTGAAGAAACCCAGCGTCGTCGTGCCTTTGGGTACGTAGAACCAGGCGTTCCAGCGGCTATGGGGCACGTGGGCGTCATCGACGCTGGAATGGACCACCATGGGCGTTCCTTCCGGCCAGCGAACGTGGGTAAGGTCGCCCCCATCGGATACCGTTATGCGATACAGGCCGGTGTTGGGCAAGGTCAGGGACACGTCGTGCACTTCCTTGTCGGGCATCACACTGCGATCCTCTCCCACCAGGGTCTCCCGCTCGCCCGTGGCGCTGGCTCCGCCAATTTGCCAGACCCCGATCCGGACGGGCCCCCGGTCGGCATAGATGTGGCCCGCGCTTACCTGGAGTTGGAGCGTCGTGTTATCCGCCGCCGCCCAGGTGTAAAAGTGTCGTGTACCCCGACCACGCCCCAAATTCCCTGCGGCGGTGGTGGACTCAGGCGCGGCGGAAAGGGGCCGCAGGGCTTCGGAAAAAGCGACGGGGGTAAAGGGGAGCGTCACTTTCGGGTAGGCGGAGACCCCGTCAGCCACAAGCTGCTCAATCTCCGCATCGGAATAGGGTGTCGAATCCTTCCAGGGGTTTTCCCCTTCGGGCACCTGCCAGCGGGCTTCCTCGGGAATATCCACCGCCTTGTCGCGCCCTACCTGGTCCCGATAGAGCCCCCGGGTATGGACCATCATGCGGTCCCGCATGCGATAGCCATGGCGTATCAGCGCCTCAAAGGCCGCCTGGCGAACTTCCCCCTTGCCCTCCCGATACGCCTTGAACAGGTCCACGTAACGGGCATAGAGAATTAAATCATGCAGGCGTTTCTCCACGGCCTCATCCTGATTCTGCGCCAGCGCACGGAACAACCCGCCATATAAGCGCGCCAGTTGGTCGGAGAGCAGCAAAAAGTGCTTCCGCCCGTCCAGCGCGCCATAGACCTCCCGAAGAGGCTCCTGAACCCCGGGGAAGGCCTTGTCGAAGAAGTCATCCACGAGGGCTTCTGTGCTTGCGACGGACGTGATGTCCCAGAGGTAGTGGGAGGCCAGGTAATAACCCAGCCCATTGGGCCCCCAGTTTTCGCTGGACTCGGCACTCAGAAACCGGGCGCCTTTGCCGTGGAACTCCGTGATCGTACGCCCCAGATAATCCGGTTTTGTGCCCCGGGCCGCTCCCGGTAGATCATGGTCCCACGGGAAGACACTGTAGTATTCCCGAATACCCAGGGTGGCCCCTTGGGCGGACCAACCAGCAACGATTTCTTCCAAGGTATATCCGCCCCGCAAAAACGCCGTCGCCACGCTGACCACAACCTGGGGATGAACCCGAATTGTGGGCGGGGGCGAGTGGTAATTGTAGGCATACATGCCCACCAGTCGGGTGCGCCCCGGAACCTGAATGGCTTCGGCGACCGTGTTCGCCAGAAAGACCGCCCGGTCACTCACACTCCCCATCTCCACGCACGGTGCGCATTCGCACCAGCCACCACCATCGCTGGGGTCCATGGAGATACTCTCCCGCTCCGGGTCGTTGGCGAAGACATTCAGCGCGTATTCGACGACCCGCTGCCGCAGGGCTTCGTTGCTGATGCAAAACTTCCCGTGGGCTTTCACCTGCCGTTCGCCATCTACCAGCGCGAAAAACTCGGGATGGGCATCGAAACTCTCCTGGCAGGCGCGAATAATCCGGCCATAGGCGTGTCCCGTATCCAACGAGACACTCCCCCCCATGCGATTTCGTTCACACCAGGCCTCATAGGCCCCTTTGTTTTCTTTCCAGATGCCGTAGCCATACCAGATGCGCCGATTCAGATAGTCGGGCGCCCTATCAATGGCGACGTCCAGTCGAAGGGTGGGTTGATGGGGCACAATCTCCCAGGTCTCCCCGGGGAAAAACTGGCGGTAGCCCAGTTCATGGAGCACGGCCCACACGGCATGGCGCACCGCCTTCGGCGTGGCACCGATGACCCACAATCCATCCGCATGGGAACGAATCCAGTACCGTTCCCGTTCGGCGATTCCGCCCTTCCAAGCCCCGAGATCCACACTCTCCGCTGGCATGCCCTCGCGGGTAGCGACCACGATGCCCCTTGACAGGTCCCCCACCTCGACGGAAAAGGGCGCGCCGCTGATGCGCTGCAGATATTCGGCGAGCACGTCCGCCGAGGCCCGCACCGATGCATCGGCATCGGGAGACACATAGATTGGAAACTTGCTGCCCCCTTCATCGCTCAGCACGACAGGCTCCCCCCATGCCCCCCCAACCAGGAGGCTAGCTCCGATAAAGAGGGCTGAAACATGGTGCACCATCCGAATGAATCGGTGTGCTGGCTTGTATGTAGCTTCAGTCACTTTGTATGCTCTCCCTGACGCCTGCACATATGGTGCGGCGCTTCACCAACGATTCTTGCCTGGAAGGATGCCACGAATGATTGACGATGTGCTGCAAAACAAGTGGGTGCGCGCCGTCGCGCTTCTGGGGACCCTGATTGGCATTGCAATCGTCGGCTACCTCCTGAGCGCGGTGTTGGTGCCCCTCTTCCTGGCCTTTATCGTAGCCTACATCTTTGACCCGGTCATCGACAAGATTGAAACCTACAAAATCTCTCGCGTGGGAGCCATTGTGACCTTGGTCGGCGGCATTGTGCTGGCCGCGATTATTCTGCCACTCATCATCTTGTCGAGCGTAAGCCGACAGGCCGATGAAATGATGGACAACACCGCGAAAAGCGCCGTCTCAGACGATGAAGAAGATGAGGAAGCGCTGCGATTCCGCACAAAGGTCGCGAACAAAGTGGAAGACTGGTTCGCCCTCGACAGTCTGGTGCAGGCCCTGGGCTGGGACGAAGACACCTCCCTTCCCATGGTAGCCTCCACGACGGCCAGCGAATCGGACGCCCCCGCCAACAGCGCGGAGGAGACCACCTCTTCCTCAACGGATGCCGAGGCCACAGCGGACGCCCCAGAGGAGTCGGGCGCGGTCGCCCAGGATTTGGATTCGCTGGGGATTATTCGTCACAAAATCGGCGAGAAAATCACCCAGAACACGGACCAGTTAATTCAATCCTTCTTTCCGGAGTGGAAAACGGCCAGCACCTCGGCCCTGCGCATGATGCGGGCACTGGGCGATATGTTCCTCAGCACCTTCCTTTTCGTCGGTAACTTTGTGCTCTTCGCCTTCGTCGCCATCTACCTCTTAAAAGACTACGACCACATTGTTGCCCATGGGGATAGTCTGGTACCCCACCGTTATCGCTTAAAGGTGCGGGATATCATGGGACGAATCGACCGGCAGCTGCGGTCTTTCCTGCGGGGACAGTTCATGGTCTGTTGCTGCCTGGGCACCATGTATGCCATCGGACTGAGTATTGCCGGGGCCCCCTTCGCCCTCCTGCTCGCCCTCTTCGGAGCCATTGCGAGCTTCGTCCCCTACCTTGGGCTCGTCTTGACCATCGGTCCGGCCGTCATCCTGACTGTTTTTTACTACAGCGGGATCGACTGGCACCTGGCCGGGGTCTTAATCACCTTCGCCGTGGCCCAGTTTCTGGAAGGGAATTTCCTGACCCCCAAGATCGTGGGGTCCCAGGTGGGACTTGGACCGGTGTGGGTCATTCTGGCCATCATGATCTTCAGCAGCACGCTCGGATTCATCGGCTTGCTGTTGGCCGTACCTATCGCCGCCGTATTGAAGGTGCTGGCGGAGGAAGGGCTACGACTCTACCGGGACTCCGAGTTTTATTCGGCCGATGGTGCGGGATCGGGCTGATCGCCAGCGTCTGCGCCGACTTCTTTCAGGGAATCTGTGTCCGCATGTAGATTCCGTCCACGACGAAAGAGCATGTGGTAGAGGGTGTCCCCGATGCCATAGAGCACATAGGCGGCCCCGAGAGGAAAGAGCACGATACTGGGGGATTTGCTGACCGCATAGTGAATGGCCACGATGGGTAACGCGTAGAGACCAAGGGCGAAAAAAGCGCGGCGGGGTGCCAGCACGAAGGACTTCATCTTATTCTTCGGGTATCGCACCGTGCTCACCATGAGAAAGGCCGTGAGTAAGGCCATGGGCCCCAGCAAAAAATAGGCGAGGGGTCCCAAATTAGACGTTACCAGCTTATCTTCGAAATAGCTCAAGAACAATACGAACGACGCCAACGTCCCACCAGCCGCTGGTGACGGCAGACCGGTAAAATAGTCCGTGCGCTCGGCCTGAAAGGTATTGAACCGGGCAAGCCGCAAGGCCGCGCAGATGATATACACGATGGCCACATAAGAGCCGATGTGCCCAATAATCGATTCTTGGTCGTCCGTCAACGCCAGATGAAGGGTGGGCGCATCGGGCAGGTAGCACGTAAAAACCAGCACGCCCGGGGCCACGCCAAACGTAACAATGTCACAAAGGCTGTCGAGTTCCTTGCCGAAGTCCGACGTACTCTTCGTAATGCGCGCCACCGCCCCATCGAGGGTATCGAAGATAATTCCGACTAAAATAAAAATAGCCGCCTTGCCAAACTCGGCGCCAATGCTTGCAAAAATACTGGCGATACCACAGTAGAGATTCATGGTCGTCATGACCGACGCGAGCACGTTGATGGGCTTGCGGCGAATCAGATGGCGGCGTTTATGGGTGCGGAAGCGCTTGATGATCATTGGAATCGTGCCATGATGGTTGTGCCTGCGGCGACCTTCTGACCCATCTCCACGGTGACTTCCGTGTTGGGCGGCAGATAGAGTTCCGTGCGGGAACCAAAGCGTATCATACCAAATTTCTCCCCCTTGGCCAGCACCACGCCTTCCGCGACGGGACATACGATACGCCGCGCCACGGCCCCGGAGATCTGGCGAATGGTCATGGGACCCCGCTCGGTGTCCATCCACACGGCGTTGGATTCATTCACTTTAGACGTCTCGGCCAGGCGGGCATCTTTGAACAGTCCCGGAGCGTATTTCACGGCCGCGACCGTGCCGGGAAAGGGTGCCCGGTTCAGGTGCGCATTAAACACGGAAAGAAAAATGGAAACCCGGCGGCAGGGCCCTTCGTAGTGGGGCGACTCCTCGAGGTCTTCAATGGCCACAATGGTGCCGTCTGCGGGCGAGACCACCTCTTCGGGCGCAGCCGTTACTTCCCGATGAAAGTCACGGAAAAACAGGGCCATGCAGATGCCCAGAATCCCCAGGATAATGGGGGCCACAGGCGCAAGCATAGGCACAAAGGCCGATGCGACGGCAAGAACTAATACGGGGCCATAAAAGGGCAGGCCCTCTTTCCACCCATTAAAGGGTTTATTCACATTAACTGCCTTTCTTTGAGGCTGACATAACGCCCATCACCAAAGACCACATGGTCTAGCAGTGAAATATTGAGAATTTCCCCCGCCTCCGCCAGGCGCTTGGTCAACAACAGATCGGCCTGGCTCGGCTCGGGATTTCCACTCGGATGGTTGTGGGCCACGATAACGGAGGTGGCACCTTCACGAACGGCACGGCGAAACACATCACCGGGCGCCGCAAGGGTTTCATTCACGGAACCGCGGGAGACATCTTCCACCGCAATGACTTCATTCTTCGTATTCAGCAGCACACTCTTAAAGTGTTCTGTCTCATACTCTTTGAATTGGTACATTAACAAATCCGCCACGTCCCCCGCACTACTAATCTTCGTTTTCGGACCCGCATTGTGGCGCGCCAGGCGTAAGCCCAACTCCAACGCCGCCTTTAACTCAATCGATTTCACCCGCCCCACCCCCGGAACTTTCTGCAATTCCTGGAGAGAAGCACGCCCCAGACGCCGCAAGTCGCGAAACTCCGCGAGCAGCTGCTCCGCCAGCGCCACCGCCCCCACGGTACGCGTGCCCGTGCGAAACAGCACGGCAATGAGCTCCGCATCCCGCAGGGCCTCAGGCCCCACCTGTTCCAGGCGCTCCCGGGGTCGGTCGGTCTCCGGCATTTCTCGAACGGATGTATTGCGATACGACGGCAAAGAATCCACGTAGGGCCCCTCTCTGCATTCGGTCCCACCCGCCCACCGGGTGCACCATAGGCCCTTCAGTGTAGCAACTCCAATTCCCTAGATCGAAGCGGGGTAAATACCCTGGGCGATGCGGTCGTGACCCGCCAAATCCTTCACAATCGCACAGTTCACAAAGCCACGGTCCTGCAGCAGTGCCAGGACCGCCGCCCCCTGCGACTCCCCCATCTCCAGGGCCAACAGCCCCCCGGGCAGGAGCCAATCGGGGGCCTCCGCAATGATACGTCGGATACAATCGAGGCCATCCACGCCGGATAGGAGCGCACCGGGATCCTCGTAGTTCCTGATATCTGGCGCGAGGCCGTCCCAGGTCGTCGCCTCCACATAGGGGGGGTTGGAGACTACCACGCGAAACGGCGAGGTATCCTCGGGCAAGGCGGAAAACAAGTCTCCCTCAAATACCGAGAGCGACTGTTGATGACGTTCGCCGTTCGCCTTGGCAACCCGCACCGCAACGGGATGGATGTCCGTCGCCACTACGGTGCTTTCCGGTGCGTTACAGGCAATCGCCAGCGCGACACAGCCCGTGCCGGTACACAAGTCCAGAACGCGGCCAGCGTCGGGGGCCAGATGGGAAAGGGCGCGTTCCACCAGTTCTTCCGTTTCAGGGCGAGGTACCAACAAGGGAGCCTCGATGGCCAGTTCGAGGGAAAAGAACTCCCAACTTCCCAGAATATACGCCACAGGCTCGTGGGCGAGACGGCGCAAAATCAACGGTTCCAATGGGGTATCATCGACAGGAGAATTCATGCGGGCAATCAGTTGGGCACGATTCCACCCGGTCGTATGCAGCAAGAATAATTCGGCCTCAAACCCGGGGCATTCCGTGACCCCGGCCAGGCGCTCCGCCATCGTGTCCAGGGTGACCCGGGCCGTGGGCACGCCTAGTCTTCCTGAAGGCGCGCCGCCCGATCAGCGGCGATGAGGGAATTAATGACCTCATCGAGCTCCCCGCCCGCCATAACACGGTCCAGCGAACTGAGGGAAAGTTTGATTCGGTGGTCCGTCAAGCGGTTCTGCGGAAAATTATAGGTCCGGATACGCTCGCTCCGGTCGCCACTACCCACCTGAGAGCGGCGCTCTTCGGAACGGGAGTCGGCCTCTTCCTGTTGCTTGATGTCGAAGAGACGGGCACGCAGCACTTTCAGGGCTTTGGCCTTGTTCTTGTGCTGGGATTTTTCATCCTGGCAGGTGACGATCATGCCCGTGGGCTTGTAGGTGATCCGAACGGCCGAATCGGTGGTATTCACACTCTGACCACCGGGACCGGAACTGCGATACACGTCAAACTGGAGATCGTTCATATCGAGCTCCAGTTCCACTTCTTCGGCTTCCGGCATGACGGCAACGGTCACGGCGGACGTATGTACCCGGCCCTGGGTTTCCGTGTCGGGAACCCGCTGAACACGGTGCACGCCGCCTTCAAACTTCATCTGGCTGTAGACCTGATCACCCGTCACCTGGAAGGATATCTCTTTGTACCCCCCAAGCTCCGTCACGTTGGAATTCATGACGTCGATCTTCCAGCCCTTCCGCTCCGTGTAACGGGAATACATGCGGAATAGATCGGCCACAAACAACGCTGCCTCATCGCCCCCCGTACCCGCACGAATTTCGACGATGGTATTCTTATCATCGTTCGGATCTTTGGGCACGAGCAGAACACGCAACTCCTGCTCCAGCGGCTCCAACGTCGCCTTGAGCTGGGCACGCTCCTCCTCCACCATGGCCACCATCTCGGCATCCGTCTCGTCCCGCAACAGCGCCTCGGCCTCTTTCAGGCCGACTTCCGTCTGCTGGTAACGCTTAAAGCACGTGACCAGCTCGGCAATACGCGCATGGGCCTGGGCGTGCTTCCGATAGGCTTCCGGATCAGACGCCACTTCCTGAGTGGACATAGCGGCGCTGAGCCGTTCGGACTCCTCTAATACGGCGAGGAGTTTTTCACGCATAGTTTGGTCCATAGGAAGAGTACGTCACGCCTTACAGTCGAGAATCGATCATAGCCCAAAAAAAGACAAACCGGAGTTCACGTGACAAATCGCCACATTCCATCCGGTCTGACAAGGTCACTTAGTCTTTTTTCAGAACCCGAGCATACTTCTTCTGGAAGCGCTCCACACGGCCTTCACTATCCACGAAGGACTGCTTGCCGGTGTAGAAAGGGTGGGAGTGGCTGGAAATTTCCAGGGTGTAAAGGGGGTATTCCTTGCCGTCTTCCCAGGTAATGGTCTTGTCGGTCGAAACGGTGGAGCGGGTGACCCAGGCCACATCAGCACCAACGTCTTTAAAGACAACTTCCCGGTACGCTTCGGGGTGAATGCCTTCTTTCACGATAATATCTCCTAAACAACTTGCTCTTCGCTAAAACAGGGGAGTTCCCAAGTAATGACTCACCCCATGTCGGCGACAAAGGTGGTCCTATACAAAACGCAGTAGTGTACCAGTTGTGGGGGTACCAAGGCAACTTTAACCGAGGAAAAACACCATATCTACCCAATCAGTCATCGATCCACCCTGTGGACGACTCCCGGGGGAATCAGGATTCCCTCGTAAAACTCTCTGAAAGGGCCAAATACTTGTTCAGCGCGTTCAAATAGGCACTGACAGCCGCCTCAATGATATCGGTGCTCGCACCATTCCCTTTGTAGGTCTTACCTCCAAAGTTGACCGTCACATAGGCCTCACCCAAGGCGTCTTTTCCCGGGGTGGTGGCCCGCACATCAAAGCGCTCCAGACGGCCCGACACCCCCGCAATACGCTCTATAGCATTGCAGGCCGCATGCACCGGTCCATCGCCGTAGGAGGTATCCGTAAAGGATTCCTCTCCCTTACGCAAGGTCACCAGCGCCATGGCCGGGTCGTTGCCCGACGTATGCAGGTCATCAAGATGGTATACTTCAAAACTCTCGTTATGAAGGGCCACGATGAGCATGCGCAAATCGTCGTCGTAGACTTCTTTTTTCTTATCCGCGAGATCGATGAACTTTTCGTAGAGTGTCTTCAGCTCTTCTTCAGTCAGCTTATAACCGAGCTCTTCGCTACGGCTGGCCAACCCGGCCCGCCCCGAGTGTTTTCCCAGGACCAATTCGCTACGACTCCGCCCCACCGACTCGGGTGTCATAATCTCGTAGGTCTGCCGGTTGGCAATCATTCCGTGCTGATGAATGCCCGATTCATGGGCAAAAGCATTGCGGCCCACGATAGGCTTGTTGTAAGGAATCGTAAGCCCCGTAATCTTGCTGAGCAAGCTGCTTGAGGGCACCAGTTCAAGGGAATCAATCCCACACTCGTAATCATAGACGTCGTGGCGGGTCCGCATGGCCATGACGACTTCTTCCAGGGACGTATTGCCGGCCCGTTCGCCAATTCCGCTGACCGTACATTCAATCTGGCGGGCTCCGCCCTGCACCGCAGCCAGGGCATTGGCCACCGCGAGTCCCAGGTCGTTATGGTTGTGAGAGGAGAATATCACCTTGTCGGAACCGGGCACATTGGCAATCACGTGCTCAAACATACCCCGAATTTCCGCCGGAGTGGTGTAGCCCACCGTATCCGGGAGATTAATCACATCCGCACCAGCTTCGATGGCGACTTTGGTCACTTCGACCAGAAAGCCCCAGTCAGACCGGGTCGCATCTTCCGCTGAAAACTCTACGCGCTCCACAAGTCCTTTGGCCAGTGAAACGGCCTTTCCGGCGTTGTCGAGCACTTCCTGGCGGCTCATGCGCAGTTTGTGTTCCAGATGGATATCGGACGTGGCAATAAACGTATGAAGCACCGGACGCCGGGCAGGCTCCAGGGCGCCTGCGGCACGCTCAATATCGGCGGGCAGCGCACGGGCCAGGGCCGCCACACGGGAATGCTCCACATGCTGGGCAACCTTCCGTACCGCCTCAAATTCCTGCGTGGAGGCAATGGGAAAACCCGCTTCGATAATATCCACGCCCAGCCGGTCCAACTGCTTGGCCATCTGCAGTTTTTCATGCTCATCCATGCTGGCACCGGGCGACTGTTCGCCATCCCGCAAGGTCGTATCAAAAATCTCTACACGCTCTGCCATTACTGCAGTCTCTCCTGTACATGCCCACGGCGCCGCGTCGGCTGCGGTGGGACGGATCAATTCGGTGACGGGCCGACAACGGGCAACGTCGCGGCATCCCCATAGTATAGTTCTCTTTCCGGGAGCTAAGCAAAGTCGCGACCACTTTCGTCGGAAGAGGTCACATCGACAGCGAGTATTCCGCAACCGCCGAGAGGCACTTTTCAGGGCAAGCTGCTATACTGAACACCATGAAATACACCGACCACAAAGCTATCCGCCGCGC
>JAUIMA010000178.1 GCA_030432675.1 Candidatus Hydrogenedentota bacterium
CAGCGGGGTATCTTCCGAAGCCGTCACGGATACTGACTCGTAAACTCGATCTGGATGTACCGTTACGGTGCTATGAAGATTCAGCGTACGCAACCGGGAATGTTTTTCCAGTTGTACCGAACGGGCCGATGGCACATCCGAAGGCACGGGTACCGCTGCGCCATCCACATAGAAGGCCAGGGACTCCAGCACTTCGTCTTCATTCTCGGTGTGACCGCTGCCTATAAACCCCACGCCCGGAAACTTTGCCACGCTGCCGTAGTGGCTCCCCCATTTATCAAGACAGAGCCTGACACCTTCGTGATCGATACGGTAGAGGGTCCAGAAAGAACGGCTTTCAAAACGCACGGATAGCGTGCCGACCTGGGCCGTGATTGATTCGGGCCAGTCGGCGCCGGGGGACTCTGGATCCCCTTGTGCAATCGCCGAGAGAAAAAGCAGGGTGAGCACCAAGAGACCGACGGGTCTGGAATTGAATTTCCTGGGATGAGGCATACCGAGTTCGTTTTCCTGTTGCAACGACGTTGCCCCCTCTTATTCCTTGGCTTTGGCATCCGCCAAGACGTCTTTCATGGCATCCATGAGCACCTTTTCCACGCCAGGTGCCACCTTGGCCGTCCGCTTGCTGGTCTCGTAGCCTCCTTGGCCATAGGCTATTTCGGTACCAATATAACCAGCGCCGTAATCTTCGTAGGCCGCAAGGCAAACCGTCTCACCCGGCTTCATGGCCTGGGCGGCAAGCTGGTATTCGACGAAGAGTTCACCGGGCATGTTCAACCACCAAATCTTTCCCAGCCGCAGGGCAGAAACCGTCACACCAATACTCGCTTTGCTCCGTTGGATCCAGGCGAGCCGGTCCGCAGCTCGGAAGCGGTCGTTCGCCTTGCGCGTGGTGTCGGCGAGCTCGGCCATCAAGTCCTCTTCCACAAGATGCTCGGCGATAGGGAGCGCAGTGTACCGGGTGCGCCACTCGATCATCGATTCCTCTATCGGGGTTTTCTCCGTGGCTTCCCAGGCGGCTTTCATACCCGCTTCGATCCGCGCGGCCAATATGGGCCGTGTCTTGGGTGCACCGTCGTTGTATTTTCCGGCCGCCACATTGCCGCCAGCGCCGGTGAAATAGATGTGGGGCACGCCGGACGCCGCTTCTCGGGCATTGCGGGCAATCCCCACGAATTCACAGGTCACATCGCCCTTACCGTAGTGACTCTGAGGATGGGTCGCATAGAAGGAAGTCACCGCCAGGGCCTTGTCGCCATTCCAGAAACTAACGCTCTTCAACCACGGATCAATCGTACCTTCTGGGGCCGCGATGGAGACCGGGTCCTTTGAGGCGCTATAGCGCACCTTTTTAACCTTGCCATCTTCCCCGAGAATACGCCGGTTGGACGCCACCTTTTCGACCTTTGCCTCGCCCAAACCCACATGGGTCAATGATTGGGCTTTTGCCACAGCCTCGCCTACCCCCTTGGCAGTACGGGCAATGGCGTCGCGAAGGAAGTCGTTATCAAAACGGGTTCCCCCCAGGCCATGGGCTTCCATAAGGCGTTCGGTGGTAAAGTCGCATCGGGGACCGTCGTGCTGGTGGAGGGCGTGTACAGAGACACGGTCGGGGGTGGTAACCGCCGCTTCCGCCAACGCCTTTTTCCAGGCGTCCTGCCCTTCATTGCCGATACCGATAAAGTCCACCGCACACAAAACGATGGGACGTTCGTTGGAGAGGAGGACCACGCCTCGGGCGCTCAGGGGGTCGACAATTTCTTTGGCATCCACATAAGCCACGGGACTTCCGATGGGGGGCGAGACATCGACGTTGAACACTCCCAGTCGGAGTGCACTTTCTGCCGAGGCACCCACTACGCCATTGAGAAAAAGGGTGAGGAGTAAAAAAAGGGGGGAAGCCCGAAACATAGTAATACCTTCGTATCGAAAAATTAGCCGCGATTTCGTTCCCCCGATAATAAAGGAATTCCGCGGAACAGACAAGGGAAGGCCCCATTTTACAGGATGTATCCAAGGCGGCTACTGCCCCTATCCGGATTCAATGCGTGTACCACAGCCCGCCTTGGAACGAATACTTCGCGCTCATCCCCTAGCGCTCGTGGCTCAGGCAGTGCACCGTCCCAAAGCCCCAGACCAAGTCCACCGCGTGGATCCCCAGAACGCGGCGGTCGGGGAACAATTCTGCCAGTATACCCAGCGCACGATAGTCTTGCACGTCATTGAACGTTGGCACCAGGACTACCTCGTTTCCAATGTAGAAGTTCGCATAGCTGGCCGGTAGCCGGGTGCCGTCAAAATAGAGGGGTGCTGGCATGGGGAGCCCCACCACCTCGATAGCGGCGCCGGTGGCCGTCGTCGCCCCTTCAAGACGCTCCCGGTTCTCCGCGAGGGCACGGTAATTCGCATCGTGCGCATTGGGCTCCTCACATAACACCACTGTCGATTCAGTTACAAAACGGCACAGGTCATCCACATGGCCATGGGTGTCATCCCCCGCGATCCCCTCTCCCAGCCACACCACCTTTTCGATACCCAGATACTGCTGAAACACGGCCTCGTAGTCTTCCCGCGTAAAACCCGGATTGCGCACCTGCGTGTCTGGATGGAGGAGGCACTCTTCGGTCGTGAGCAACGTGCCCGCACCATTCCCGTCGATGGCACCGCCTTCCAAGACCACGTGCCGCCCCCGGTGCATGGCGGGCACACAAGGCATCCCGTCGGCCTCCGCCAGAATGGTTGGCACCGTGGCATCACGGGCATAATCGTCGTATTTCGCCCAGGCATTGAAGGCAAAATGAACCGCCTCGAGTTCCTCGCCTTGGCGCACGAAGGCAGGGCTGCAATCCCGCATCCACCCCCGGTCGAGGGGGTGGTGCAGAAAACGGACGTTGTCCAGATTCGCGTGGGCCTTCGAGAGGCTCCGGCGGGCCTTTTCTTCCAGACAGCCATTGGGCACCATGAGATCCACCTGCTCCCCCACACTCAAGTGACGAATCATCTCGGCGAAGACCCAGGGGATGGGTTGAAACTTTCCGGGCCAGTCTGCTTTGTTCATGGGCCAGGCCAGGAGAGTCGCATGGTGCTGTTCCCATTCCGCTGGGAGACGTCGGGCGCTAACCATGGGTCCTAGACCTCGTCAATGAAGCGACGGGTGATGTCGCCGTAGGCATCGATGCGCCGGTCCCGCAGAAAGGGCCAATTGCGCCGGATGTTTTCCAGGTGGGCGAGGTCCACTTCCGCAAGAAGCACTTCTTCGTTGTCCGTGCTGGCTTCGGCAATGATGACGCCCTGGGGATCGGCGATAAACGATGAGCCCCAGAACTCAATGCCCGCCTGTTCGGCCACGGGCTGCTCGAAGCCGACACGATTGGCTGCGGCCACATAGATGCCGTTGGAAATGGCGTGGCCCCGCTGGACCGTCATCCAGGCATCGCGCTGGGCCGCACCGTACTGCTCTTTCTCGTAGGGGTGCCAACCGATAGCCGTGGGATAAAACAAAATGGATGCCCCCCGGAGCGCCGTAAGCCGGGCGCCTTCCGGATACCACTGGTCCCAGCAGATGAGGGTTCCCACCCGTCCATAGCGGGTGTCAAAGTTCTTGAAGCCCAGGTCACCGGGTGCGAAGTAGAATTTCTCATAGTAGGCCGGGTCATCGGGGATGTGCATCTTCCGGTAGATGCCCACAAGGTTGCCGTCGGCATCGATGCAGACGAGGCTGTTGTGATAGACCCCAGCGGCCCGACGCTCAAAAACGGGCACCAGAACCGCGACGGCCAGCCGGGCAGCCGCCGATTGGAAGGCTTCGACACTCTCATTGGGGATGGGCTCCGCCAATTCGAAGAGGTCCACATCTTCCTTCTGACAGAAATACTGACTGCGGTACAACTCCGGCAGACAGACCACCTGGGCCCCCTGGGCGGCGGCCTTTTCGAGCCAGTGGAGGGCGTTTTTCGTGTTCGCGTCCGGGTCGGGACCTACCTGCAATTGGAGCAGGCCCACGGTGAACTTTGGGGGAGCGGCGGAGGGCGCCATGGCATTACCTCGGGGTTAGGGCGGAATTTGAAGCGCGGAATTGTAGCACGGCATTACCTCGAAGGTCTATGAATATCGCACCTGTGACGAGACGATGGGCTTGCAACAGACTTCTCCTGACGCGAGGCGCCTAGTGCTCTTCCCGAGATTCACCGTGCGCGCCCTTTCCCCCCATGGTCCACACGGTGAGGCCTGTCAAGTCGCTGCGATTACCCCGCAGGCAGCCAATGGCGTAGGCCGCGACCAGGAACACGCCGTTCACCAGGGCTCCGGTCCAATAGCTGTGGGCGGGAAAGGTGATGGCTTCGGGCAAGAGACCGGCGAGCCCCATGCCCAGGTAGATGTTGAAGGAAATGGCCAAGACCATGGCACCAATCGCAGCCGTGCCATCGACGCGGGTCGTGAAGAATCCCAACAGAAAAAGGCCCATCAGGCACCCGCCAAAGACGCTGGTCACGATGAGACTCAGGTCGTTCATGCTCTCTTTTTCGAGATTGCTGAAGATTATCGCCCCCAGCACCACCAACGTGGTGGTCACGGTGGCGATGAGCCGGGCGGCCATGAGGTAATAGCCATCGCTCTGCCCCTTCGCGAGGTACGGCTTCATCAGGTCCACCACCGAGACCGTCGAAATCGCATTGATCCCCGAATCCAGGGAACTCATGGCGGCGGCCATCACGGCGGCGATGACGATGCCCGCAACCCCGGCCGGAATCTTGGTCAGGATGAAGTACGGTAAGACCTGGTCCGCTGCCATGTCCGCCGTGGCGGGGTCGGGAAAGGCCTGGTAGTAAACGTAGAGGCTGGTGCCGACAAAGAAAAACATAATCCAGAGCGGCAGCGCAATGGCGGAGTAGAGCACGGTGGCCTTGCGGGCTTCCCGGGTGGATTTGGCGGCGGCATAGCGCTGCACCATGTTCTGGTCGCCGGAGTAGATGGCGAGCCAGTTGATGACGCCCAAGATGAGGACGGTCCAGAAGGTGCGCTCATTGAGGTTCCAGTCAAAACTGCCCAGGCTGAACTTATCGTTGGCGGCCCCCGTGGTGATGATTTCCCCCAGCCCCCCGGGCAAATCGAGGGCCACGGCGATGAAGCAGAACATCCCCCCCACCATAAGGATGAGGGCCTGAATCACATCGGTCCACACCACCGCCTCGATACCCCCGGCGATGGTGTAGAAGGCAATGAAAACGCCACTCACCACAATGACCAGGGTGATGGGTGCACCGGTGAGGAACTGGATGGGCAAACTCACCAGGAAGAGTATCTGGGCCATTCGGATGAGCTGCAAGAGGATGAAGCTCACAGTGCCGTAGATTCGCGGCACGGTGCCATAGCGACGTCCGAGGTATTCGAAGGCGGTCGTGAGATTACCCCGGCGAAAAAAGGGAATGAATAGCACGACCGCGAGCACGGCCACAAAGGGCAGTACGAGATTCACACTCAACTGGCGCCAATCCAACACATAGGCGGCCGCGGGCAGGGCGAGAAAGGTGCCGGAACTGATGATGGTGCCCAGCATGGAGAGCCCCAGCACCCAGCCCGGAAAACTACGATTACCGACGAAATAGGCTTCTGTGCTGGTGTTTTTCCGTGCGAAATAGAGCCCCGCCCCCACCATCACCGCCAGATAAACGACCACGGCCGCGATATCGAGGGGACGAATCGCGGGCGCGGCAGGACTGGCGAATAGGGAATGGTGAATTAGAAATGGGAGATGCTGCATCTATCGACATTCCGGTTTTGAAGGGTGAAGAGTGAAGAGTGAAGGGTGAAGTTTGAAAGATGAGGTCAGCGAAATTCGGCTGGTGGTGTATCGTCGCTGTAGATGGGTACAAAACTACTTCATAAGAAGCGTGGAGAATTTAGCTCCAGAGGCTTCACTCTTCACCCTTCACCCTTCACCCTTCAAACATCACCCTTCAAACTTCACAATTCTTTACTCCTGAACGTCCAACACACTCAGATCAGCGATGCGGATTTTCAGCACTTCACAGGTCTGCTTTCTCGAGCCCGCGAAGGCGACGAGGAGGTGGCCATCGTGTTCGATGACGTGGGGATAGTCGATCCACCGCCCCCCCGTGAGGTAGCCCATTTTATTGAAGACCATGCCGTCGTCGCTGATGGACAGAACAAGGGGGTCGCGCTTTTCGTGGTTGGCATTGGACACCAGCACATAGCGACCATCGCTCATCTGGAGTCCGTTGAACTTGGAGGTAGCATCCGGGAAGTTGGTCTTCACCGGGTCGCTCCAGGTGCGGCCGTTGTCCGTGGAGAAGGCACGAAACAGATAGCCGCTCCGCTTGTTATCACGGAAGAGGGCCAACAGATTCTTGTCGGGCAGCACCCACCAATAAGGCTCCTCGGCGAGCAACCGGGAATCACTGTAAGAAACCGCTTCAAAGGATTCCCATTGATTGATGGCTTCTGTGCCGCCGACCAGGAAAGAGACATGGCGATCGAAAGTACGACGGGTCATCATCCACTCACCCGTCGGAATTTTCTTGGGTGCAAAGTTATTGATGGCGTTGTCGTAGACCACACCCAGCCCATCCCACACGTTCGTTTCGGAGTTGAACTGAAAGGCGTGGAGGGCGAGGCTCGGTCCGAAGAAGCCCGCCGACTCGTCGAGGGAAGCCAGGGCAATCAGTTTTCCGTCGCGCACCCAGAGCCCCCGTGAAATCCAACGAAACCCCTCTTTGGAGCGCGTATTGTAGACCGGCGAATCGGGCCCGGAGTTAGGGGGTATAGGGGTAAGGAATTGGGCGTCACTCCAATCGAGGCCATCGGGGCTCGTCGCGTACTTCACCCGCTGTCCCGCCATGTCTTCCACGCGGGGACCATCGCTCCACATGGCCCAATACTGACCGTCGTAAAAGGCGAGATAGTTATGCTGATTCACCCCATCGTGGGGGCGGGCATCATTTACCACGGTGTGTTTTGAAGGGATTCGGGGGAGCACATCGAAATCAATGTCGTGGGTGCTCTCCGGAACCCACTTACCGGTCAACATCAGGGTCGATTCCGGGTTCTTTTCCGGATGAGGGTAGTCGTCTGCTGCCTCGGCGATCCCCCCCAAGAGGAGTGCCCCCCCTGCAACCATGGCCACACTCCGCTTACACAAGCCAAACCAATTCCTCGCCATTGCGCTTCACCCTTTCCGCTCAAAAACACCTGTAGCCGCTCCACCGGGCTATCCCACAGAGCCAACTGAAATAATAATGCCGGAGGCCTGAATTGACCTCCGGCAGTCCTTTATACCACGTATCACCCCGAAATTAAATCAGCGGGATACCGTGTAGGGCTGGGGCTCGCCGAAAATAATCCGGCTGTCGGCCATGGCCGTTTTGGTGGTAACCGTCAGGGGCGTGCGGGTCGACATGTTGTTCCCGGCGACCGAAATGGTCTGGACCAGGTCATAATTACCCGGAGCGACCGAAGAATCGACTTCGATGGGCGTGGAAACATTCCACGTACCATCCACCCGGGAAACTGATTCGTCGCGCAGGGTGACCAATTCAGCGCCATCTTGCGTGATGATCTGTTTCTCATGGACGGCCGTGCCGCTATCTCCTGCACCAAGAATGTAGTATTCCAATTCGGCGTTGGAGGATGAGCCTTGGGGCACCGTGCTTGGAGAAGCCGATGTGGCAGGTCGCAGGTCCGCCTTGAGACCATCTTCCGGTTCATACTTGTATTCGGTGGCCGTCTCTTCGGCATTCTTCACACGACGCTCTTTCGCCTTGTGAATCACAAAGCCAGCACCGGCACCGACCGCGGCGCCAATAAGGGCACCTTCCGTTCCGCCAATGGCATAGCCGGCTGCGCCGCCAATAACCGCGCCAAGGCCCGCAGACTGGCCTGTTGTTTCACAGCCGGTCATAATCCCACCGGCCACCAGAGACACAATTAACACACCCGCTATCGAATTTCTTTTCATGGTCCTATCCTTATCACTTGGGTTTCTAATCCATGTGCCCGGAGGCACCGAAACGTTGCGCTAGATAAACTAGGGGTTAGTATGCGTAACTTTACTCTTTCCCGCACGGAATCCGCCACCAGGGGAAGGCGCGGCAGGCTCAGGTTCAGGGGTGGGCTCAGGCGCTTTGACCACCGGCTCAGGTTCAGGCACTGGTGCCGGTTTGGGCTTTGGCGTGGGTTTGGGTCCGGGTTTAACGGCCACCACCTTGGGCGCGGGTGCGGCCGGAGCCGGTTTCGCACCATCAAATCGCTGGGTCGCCTGCAGCAAGTAACTCCGTGCTGCGTCGTAGTCCCCTGCCGTCTCCGCTGCTTGTGCTTTATCCAACCATTCCTGACCTTGGGAAAAGTCGGCGTTGCTGGTCGGGGCCTGCCCGTCGAAACGCTCGACGGCAGTAGCGCGCGCCGCCTGGGCACTGTTCTTGGCAGCAATCACCGAGGCTCCGGGTTTGGCCACAGGAGCCGTTTGTGTCGGAGCGGGCGGTGTGACCTGAGGAGCAGGTGCACCGGGTGCCGTCACGGCCGGCATCTCCGGGAGGGGCGTTCCTCCTGTCGCAGGGCTGGGTGCCACCGTAGCCACCACCGGTTCCGCGATTTCAGAAGAGGGAGTCGTCGGAATTTCGTTTGCGGGCTCCGTCGGAACCGCGGGCGTCTCAGCTTCCTGAGCGACCGGCTCCGCCACCACAGGACTGTCTTTTTCGGAAGGGTCATCGCCCATGAGGTAGAAATAACCCCCAGCGGACAAGGCAACTGCCGCGACCGCACCAAACAGCAAGGGTGTCTTGGAGCGGCTTTCTACGCCGGCCTCCGGTGACCAGGCAGGCATGGCTTCCCGGGTCGCTGCCGCCAGCTCCAGCCGGAAACGATGGGCGGACTCGTAGCGGTCTTTTTGCTCTTTCGCGAGACTTTTGCGCACCACCGCGGCCAACGCGGGGCTCAGCCCGGGAATGGATTTACGCAAATCAGGCGCTTCCACATTGGTATGGAGGTGAAGCAACTCGGTGTAGGTACCGTGAAAGGGCAGTCCCAGCGATAACATTTCGTATAGGGTAACGCCCAACGCGTACAGATCGGAGGCAGGTCCCACATCACCAAATCGGGCCTGATCAATCTGTTCGGGGGCCATGTAGGCGGGAGTTCCCGGCCCCGGTCCACCGGCGCGGGTCAGGGCCGTCATCGCCGGTGCCGTTTCCCCGTCGAGCCCGGCAATCGCCTTGCCAATACCGAAGTCGGTAATTTTCGCTACGACATTGCCGTTGTGGTCATGGGAGACCATGATATTGGCCGGTTTAATATCCCGATGAATAACGCCCCGGCTATGAGCAAAATCAAGCCCACTCAAACACTGGAGCGTGATATCCACGGCATCATCCGGGGTGAGAGCGATGGACGACACACCGGCCAACACCGGGGTGGTTTTGCGGGAAGACTCTTTCTCCCGGTTCATTTCCCGGGCGCGGTCCAGCACATCCGCCACATTTTCTCCGGCGACATACTCGATGACCAAAACGACGGCATCGCCATGATTGATGCGGTCGAAGAGCGTAACGATATTGTTGTGGGGCCCGAGCTGGGCCATGAGCTGGCACTCCATCTCGAGGCGCTTGGCCACTTCGGGTCGGCTCACCCATTCGCCCTTCAGTACTTTCAGGGCCACCTGGCGATTGAGCTGGGTATCGGAAGCGAGGTAGACACTTCCCATGGCCCCCGCTCCCAGATGCTGCACGACCTGGTAGCGGTCACCAATAAATTCCTCGGCTATATTCAGATCGTCCACCACGTCACCTTCTCTTATTCAACCGCTGCCTTTGCTCAGGCCACGTCTACAGTTTATCAAAGCGCCGCAAACTGATACAGGTCGCCACGAAATAGGCGACAGCCAGCCCCAGCAGGGCGATACCGTTGGTTTTGATGACTTCCGCACCGAAGCCGAATCCCATTCCCGCCGGACTCGCCGCCGTAATCAGGTCACGTGCCCAGGCAGGGTCTTCGTAGAGCACCGTCAAGAGCAACTCAAAGCCCCAGCGTGCGGGTAGTATGGCGGCCACACCCTGGGTCACCGGATGCATCCCATCGAAAAAGGCCGGAGCCATGGCGCCAGAAAAGAGCATCTGGGGCAACATGGCAATCACCGCCAACATGACAGAATTCTGACCGGGTGTCGGGTCGAGACTCGATATAAAGAGTCCGATAATCGAGGAGACCCACGCCACTGCAATACAGATAAGCACGACACCCAGCACATTCACACCCGGTGGATGGAGCACGGCCATCACACAGGCAACATACATGAAACATTGTACCACAGAGAGAAGGAAGAGGGCGGGCAGTTTACTGCCCAGATAATTGACGATTCCGAGGTTGACGGCCCGCTCCCTAAGGTAGATGGGGCGCTCCCCCGAGATCTCCAGACAGGCCGATAACGTACCCAGAAACACGGCGGTCATCACCATTGTCAACGGCAAGGCCAGTGGAATGGCGAGTCCGCCGAAGCCCTGAAACCGCAATCCAATAAATTCATCCCGGCTGACCGGCATATTGGGCTGGTCCAGCATGCCGAGAAACTGGGGATTGGCCTGCTCGAAGTCCATTTGGGCCTGGGTCATGGCCTGCTGATCGCCCAACTCCAGCGTGGCGGTTAAGATGGCGAGCACCAGCGGGGTCAATAGCGGGATGAGCATCCGCT
>JAUIMA010000179.1 GCA_030432675.1 Candidatus Hydrogenedentota bacterium
TCGGTATCCAGCCAAACGTAATTGTATGCCGTACGGGCCCCTATTCCTTGTCAGACGCCGAGCGTCATAAGATCGCCATGTTCTGTGATGTTACCGACAACGCGATAATTTCCGCGAAAGACGTTTCTCCCCTCTATGCAATTCCCCTGAACTTCAAGAAGCAAGGGCTCGATGACACCGTGCTTAACCTCCTGAATATGGAGGCAGAAGAAAGTAATCTCGCCGAATGGACCGAGATGGTGGAGCGTCTGAAGAATAGCACCCAGGAAGTGCGGATTGCGGCCGTTGGTAAATACGTAGGGCATGACGATGCGTATAAGAGCATTAACGAAGCATTCGTCCATGCCGGTATTGCAAACGGTTGCCATGTCAATCTCGAGTGGGTTGATTCCGAACAATTTGAAAATGGCGTGGATCCGGAGAGTGTGCTGAAAGAATTTGACGGCGTCTTGGTCGGACCGGGCTTTGGCAGCCGTGGCGTGGAAGGCAAGATCCGTGCGGTCCAGTATGCCCGCGAGAAAAAGGTGCCCTTCATGGGAATCTGTCTGGGCATGCAGGTAGCGGTCATCGAAATGGCGCGCAACTGTGCGGGCCTGACGGAGGCCAATTCCACTGAGTTTGATCCGGAAACGGAATCACCCATCATCTCATTGCTCACTGAGCAACGTGGTCTGAAGGATATGGGTGGCACTATGCGGTTGGGAGCCTACCGATGTGAGTTGAAACCCGGCACCCTCGCGCACAAGGCCTATGGCGCCGATTCGGTGGAAGAGCGTCACCGCCATCGTTATGAATTCAACAATCAGTTTTTGGAATCTCTCAATGAAAACGGCCCCCTCGTTATTAGCGGCACCCATATGAAGGGCGAGCACGAGTTGGTAGAAATCATTGAAGTCGAAGACCATCCCTGGTTTTGCGCGTCCCAATTCCACCCCGAGTTCAACAGCACGCCCTTGAAAGCCCAACCCCTCTTCCGCGACTTTGTCGCGGCGGCCATGAAAAAGTGAGGTAGTATGGATCTGAAGGTCTCGGCGCAACGCCTCTGTCTGCTCCTTTCGTGGCAGGAGGCCTTGCAGCGAAGTCCGGAGAAAGAGCCCTTTGGCGGCGCACGATATCGCCGACAGGCGGCTCAGGGCATCCAAGCCATTCGCGCCGAAGCCGAAAAGGCCATTCAGGAAACCGCTACCCATTTGCAGGCCCAATTGGCGCGCAACGCCTCGGAAGCGGATCTCGCTCCAGTACGTCACCGTATTCAACAACTCAATCGCCTCTTAAAGGTGACCCGCGCGGAGGAATTAGGGGGGCCTGTCGCCATGTCCCTCCCTGATTATGCCGCCACTGTCGGGGAAAAGAAGCCGGGGCCGTTTCAGTTCACCCGTTGGGAACGACAGGACTTCATCACCATTGGTCTTTCCCTCGTCCTTATGACGGCACTCTGCCTGGGGCTGGCCTGGTTTCAGCTTTGGCGGGCCAACGTAGATTTTCGCATTGAGTCCGCCGGAGCGCCTTATCTGGCGCTTTTCATGGAGAACAAGGGCCAACATACGGCGAGTTTCGTGGGCAATGCGCCCACCACTTCATTGGCAGACAGCGAGCTAGCCTATGACGTAACTATCTGGTGCAAGGCACTGGGCCAGGATTCATTTCAGCCCTGTAGTGCTCCAGGGGACGTATGGATATACAATAGCGAGGTGCTGGCGCCTCAACGGGCGGTGTCGGTGGAATCGGGTGTAACCGTCACCCTTCTGCTGGACCTTGATACGTTGGAAAAGTCCTACGGCGAACCCCTGGAGGCCGTCCGTCTCGAGTGCGGCCTGGTGGATGGTCGCCGCCAGGCGCGATTTACCCATGTGGTATCGGATTCTCCCTGAGACAAGCCTTCCTGGCTGAACTCAGCCCGAACTGCCCGACTTGCCTTCACGGCTCCACCGCTCCTCCACCGTTTCCCGGCGAATATGCTGGGCAGTCCGCACGCGGGGCATCCACACCCGAATGTCGATCTCGGGAGGAAGTATCTTCTGCATGAACGGCACCATGATACTGTCGCTCAAAACGTCGCAAAAGGAATCATAAAGCTGAACATGATTCTTGAGCAGATGCTCCTCATCGAAGCTGCTGTCCAGGGTGACGTCATCGAGATCAATGAACGTGAAACGTCGCCCATCCGATGTGAACACATTCTTGCCCGATAGATCGCCATGGCGGGCCCCACAGGCCGTAAAGTCATTGATTGCCGCTCCAAGGGCACCAAGGAACGAATGTATCGTGTCCGCGCCGGCATTTTCACGAATCAGTGCCATGAGGAATTTTTCCACATTGCACTGACCGGTGAGGTAGGACGCAATCATGGCATTGCCCGACACATACCCCAAGCGCCCCCACTCAATAAAGGCGACGGGCTCGGGCACCAGCACGCCGTGCTTGAGCAAATGATGGGCAGCAAACCAGGCGCGACGATAACGACTCCGCTGAAAGGTATGCTTCAGCGGCCCGCTTCCACCGGCAAAGGTGCTTTCTTTGATAACAAACTGGTCGACACGCCGCACCTGTGATTTTCGGGAGGCTTTGATTTCTTCACCGTTTGCCTGAAGAATTTCCCAGGCCCGCTCGGGAGCCATGTGTTGTCGGCAGTAGATAGTTGCCAGGCCCTTTCGGGTTTTTGTGATCGTGTCGTCGATACAAAGTGATGCCATCGTCGGCGTGCTTTCTGTCCCATTCACACGAAGTGAATCGGCTATGTTCCCAAGTTTTACGGCCTTTCAGGGCACCTTCACGATGCGCCCCGAAGTCCTGCACTCATCCCCCGAAGTCGATAGAGGCACGCTAACCAGCCCGGTATAGCGAGATTTCCGTACCCCTTCAGCAGGGTAGCGAAATTATCCAGAGACAGGCCCTGCTTTTCAAACGAACGTCGCAAGCGCAAGAGATTCCGGCTCCGCAAGACCGGTCCCAACAGCGTCACACGCCGCGCCTTATCAAAGTCAATCAGAAAGGGTTTTCCCTCTGAAATCATAATATTCTTAACCTGCAGATCGGCATGCCAGAAACCCGCATCATGCAACTGGCGTATTGTCGACCCCACCGACTCCAGCACGGTGTCGGCCAGGGGCATATCCTCTTGTAAGTACCGCAACAAGGTGACCCCGTCCACCTGACGCGCCGCATAGGCCCCCCGATACATCATCCCGGTCTTCCGCCACGCCACTCCCAAGGGCTCGGGAATCTGTCCTCCGAGTTGGTACCAGGCCAAGGACACTTCGAATTCATGCCGCATGCGATTACCCAGAAAACGATCTCCGAAGACGGGTCCAAGGAGACCACCGCGACGATACTGCCGCAGGATTCCATTTCCCGTGGACAGTGCAAAGCGAAAGACGGCCGCACGCCCCACATCAGATAGTTCCACACACCCTGTATTATCGCGCAATGCTGCGGACACCGGGTCGTGCTCCGAGGCCAAAGCAATAACTCCTTGGCCAGGTGTCTGTTCCAAGACATAGGTATCAGGAAGCACGTCGTGTGACTTTCGTCGGGTGAAGGTCTTGCGTATCTCTAAACCGTGTACGGGGCCCGAGCTTGCGCACCCGGATTCTACTACCCTGTTCACCGAATGTCGGAAGTGTAACATAACCGGGGCCGGAGTGCGTAGAGCACCGCTATCTCATGGCAATGCAGCCACTTGGATGGATTCATTTCCCAAAACTATGCTATTCTCTTGTTCCTTAAGGAACCGTGTTTACAGGCATTTCCGTCCTGCTGCGGTTCTCACTGCGCACTTCCCGTGTCTCTCCTGCGCTTCAGCGGGGCGAGGCCTCCCACACAGTGTAACAATCAAGTGAAAGCAAGACTTATGAGCACGATTTCCCGTTCTGATGTCGCGTATGTGGCCGGTCTGGCACAGCTCGATATGGACGAGGCCGCAACGGAGCGGCTGGTGGCAGAGATGAACAGTATCCTGGACTACATGGCCAAATTGAATGAACTGGATACGGAATCCGTCGAACCCATGATGCATGCCATGGCCCTCACAAACGTATTTCGCGAGGATGAGGTAACACCATCCCTTCCCCGGGAATTGGCACTCCGCGGCGCTCCCACCCACGACGACGAATACTTCACCGTCCCCAAGATCCTCGACGCGGAAGGGGGTGGCGCATGAGCAATTGGTTCGAAAAATCCGCGTTTGAAATTCGTGAAGCCGTGGCAGGTGGCACGGTAACTGCACGAGAGGTTGCAACTTCTTTCCTCGACCGCATCGACGCGGTGGACGAAAAAGTAGGTGCCTATACCCAGGTATGGCATGACGAGGCCTTGGCCCAGGCCGATGCGGTGGATGCCAAGATCGCTGCGGGAAAGCTCGTTGGAGCCCTCGCAGGGGTACCGATTTCCCTCAAGGAACTCATCTGCACCCAGTCGGGTGAAACAACGTGCTCTTCTAAGATTCTCGCCGGGTTCCAGAGCCCCTATGACGCCACCGTGACGCAAAAGTTACTCGCCGATGACGCGGTGGTGCTGGGCAAAGTGAACATGGACGAGTTCGCCATGGGCTCTTCCACAGAAAATAGTGCGGTTCAGAAGACTTCGAATCCCTGGGACCTCTCCCGCGTACCCGGTGGCTCCAGCGGAGGCTCGGCAGCGTCTGTCGCTTCGGCCACATCAGCCATCTCTTTCGGCAGTGATACCGGCGGCTCAATCCGCCAGCCGGCGGCCTTCTGTGGCTGTGTGGGACTCAAGCCCACCTACGGCCGTGTTTCCCGTTATGGACTGGTTGCCTTTGCCTCTTCTCTCGATCAGATTGGCCCCTTGACGCGAGACGTTCGCGATGCCGCATTGGCCATGAATGTCATTAGCGGAAAAGACCCGAGAGACGCTACCAGCGCCGACCTCCCGGCGGAAGACTTTACCAAGAAGCTGGGCGATAGTATCGCCGGCCTTAAGATTGGCTTGCCCAAGGAATACTTTGTTGACGCCCTCGGCAGCGAAGTGCGTGCGCTGGTTGAGAAAGCCACGAAGGTGCTGGAAGACCAGGGGGCCGAGATCGTGGAGGTCTCTCTTCCCCACACCGAATACGCCGTATCGGTCTACTATATCGTCGCCCCCGCCGAGGCCAGTGCCAATCTAGCGCGCTTCGATGGGGTACGCTATGGTTTCCGTCACCCCGATGCCAAAAACGTCTCCGAAATGTATGTAAAAACCAAGAGTGAAGGTTTCGGGGAGGAAGTGCAGCGTCGCATCATGCTGGGCACCTATGTTCTCTCCAGCGGCTACTATGACGCCTACTATTTGAAGGCGCAGAAAGTTCGAACCCTGATTACGCAGGATTTCGACGAAGCCTTTAAAGCCTGCGATATCATTCTCACGCCAACAACTCCTTCCACGGCCTTTACGATGGGCGAGAAGTCCAACGACCCCCTGGAAATGTATCTGAACGATATCTTCACCATTTCGGCAAACCTGGCAGGCATACCTGGAATCTCGTTGCCTTGTGGCACGAGCGCGTCGGGCCTTCCGGTAGGTTTTCAGCTATTGAGCAAGGCCTTCGACGAAGCGACGCTCTTGCAGACCGCCCACTGCTACGAACAGCATGCCGACGTCAATTTGGGTATTCCGAACTTGTAGAGTATCCACGTTACGGGGTCCCCCACTACGTTACCGCAGCTATCCCGGCCATGACAGGCCGCTCATATAGGAGACGACAGACATGGAATATGAAGCCGTTATAGGCATGGAAGTCCATGTGCAGCTCAATTGTAAATCGAAGGTGTTTTGCGGCTGCAGCACCAATTTTGATGCTCCGGCAAACACCAATGTATGTCCTGTCTGCCTGGGCATGCCCGGGGCGATGCCCGTGCTGAATCGCTAGATGGTGACCAAATCGGTCGCCGTGGGTCTTGCGTTGGGATGCACCATATCCCGGTGGTCGAAGATGGATCGGAAAAACTATTTTTATCCAGACCAGTCGAAGAACTACCAGATAAGCCAGTATGACCTGCCGATTAACCACGATGGCTTTCTTGATATCGATGTCGATGGAAAGAAGAAAACGATTGGTATTACCCGTGCCCATATGGAAGAAGATACCGCCCGGAACACCCACACCCTCGGGGGTGGTCAAAGTGGCGTAGACTTCAACCGTTGCGGTCTCCCCCTATTGGAAATCGTCACCGAACCGGACATCCGCAGCGCCGATGAGGCCTACGCTTATCTTACCGAACTCAAGCAGATTCTCCAGTATCTGGAGGTCAGCGATTGCAGTATGGAAGAGGGGAAACTGCGTGCGGAAGCGAATATCAGCGTCCGTCCCGTGGGCACGGAGCCTTTCGGTACCAAAACAGAAGTCAAGAACGTGGCTTCCTTCAGCGGCACCTACAAGGCCATCGAATTTGAGATCGCACGTCAGATTCAGGTGCTCAATGACGGCGGCACCATCGTCCAGGAAACGCGGGGTTGGGATGATGACCGGGGCGTAACGTTTTCACAACGCGCAAAAGAGTCGGCCCACGACTACCGCTACTTCCCCGAGCCCGACCTCGTGCCTATCGTGGTCGACGAAGCCTGGGAAACTACCATCAAGGAAGGTCAGCCGGAACTCCCCACGCCACGGCGAAACCGCCTGATGGAGCAATTCGATCTCTCCCCCTATGATGCGGGCGTATTAACCCAGACCAAAGCCATGGCGGATTATTTCGAGGCGACCGTCGCCGACGTAAGTGATGCCAAGAAGGCGGCAAACTGGATCATGGGCGACCTGCAGGCGTTGATCACCCAGGATGACGCTGATATCACCACCATCAAGATAGCGCCCACTCAGCTGGCCGCCATGATAAAGCTCATTGAAGATGGTACAATCAGTGGTAAGATAGCGAAGGAAGTGCTGGTGGACATGTTCCAAACCGGTAGCGACCCGAAAGCCATCGTCGAGGCGAAAGGCCTGGTCCAGATCAGTGACACGGGTGAACTCGAGAAAATGATTGCGGCGGTGCTGGAGAAGAATCCTGCCCAGGTGGAAGAATTCCGCAGTGGTAAGGAAAAGGTAATTGGCTTTCTGGTGGGCCAGGTCATGCAGGCCACCAAAGGCAAAGCCAATCCGAAATTGGTAAACGAAATTCTGCGGAAGCAGCTATCCACTTAGGAGAGTACATGTGGCTACCTTAACGCCCAAGACATCCCCCCTATCAGAAACAGAACGCCTGGAAACCAAAGTTCAGCTTATGGCTGAACTTGCCCAGGAGAAAAAGGCGGGTGACATTAAGGCCTTTAACGTCACGGGCCTGACCCTGACCACAGACGCCCTCGTTATCTGCACGGCGACCAGCGAGCCCCAAATCAAGGCCATATTCAATGCCGTTCGTGAAGGGATGAAGGAAAGTGGTGCAAATCCCATCTATTCGGAGGGATCGTTTCAGGATGGGTGGCTCCTGATAGATTTCAGCGACGTTATCTTTCACGTCTTCCGTGAAAAGTCCCGGGACTTCTTCGATCTGGATGGACTCTGGGCCGATGCGCCGACCATTGCATTGACGTTGGACTCTACTTCCTGACACCCATTTCAACTACAGCGAGGCAGCACTGTGGATCAATTTACTCCCGATCGGGCATCACTTTATCACTATAAATTAGATCGCATCCTGGGTCAGGGTGGCACTGGCCGGGTTTATCGTGGCATCGATACAAAGAAGGGCGAGGTCGTAGCCATCAAGTTGTTTCGAGAGAATTTCTTTCGTAACAAATTGCACTTGCGAGATCTGGTGAAGTCGGTCAAGCGCTTCAAGAAGTATTGCAATCCCCACGTCGTGCAGATTTATGATTTCATTGATGGTGCTGACGGGCGCTGTATGATCATGGAGTATATCGACGGCCCGGATTTGAAATGGTATCTACAAAACCGACCGTGGAACCTGACGGAACGAATCAATATCGTGGGGCAGATCTGCTCCGGGCTCCAGTACCTTCACGATCAGAAGATTATTCACCACGACATCAAGCCGGCTAATATCCTCTTTACCCGGACAGGGCAGGCAAAATTGGCCGACTTTTCACTCTACGGTAGCAGCCTCCTGCTGGAGCTTATCGACAAGGGTGCCGGCGAGCAAATTACGCCGATGTACGTACCCCCTGAAATCATCCGTAGCGATAGTCCCTCGCCGCAAAGTGACCAGTATTCTCTTGGCGTCACGCTCTACCTCATGTTTACGGAACAGGTCCCCTTCCAGGTCGACAGCCTGCAGCGCCTGTATCAGTGTCACCTTTCCGCTGAGCCGGAACATCCTACTCTGGTGAATCCCCGTTGTCCGCAGGCCCTGGGTGACATCATCATGCGCACCCTCGCAAAAAATCCCAAAGACCGCTTCTCCGACTGCGACATGTTGCGAATCGCCATCATGAAACTCGCTCAGAGTCGAATATAGCCCCCGATAGCTCCATGGCCTGCCCCCTCCCCCCTGTGCACAGCACTGTGGGGGATTTTTGTACCCAGTCGTACACCCCTTGGCAAATGACAAAAAACGCCTGAGACTCCGTGATAACGGTAAATCTCAGACGTTGATAACGTAATCTGTCGTCGACGAAGGGTTTACTGGTCCCCACCAATACCGAGTCCGCCACCTGCCGTATCGGTGCCACCACTTTCACCGGTCGCGCCTTCCGACGGGAAAAATGCTTTCCAAATCGATTGACGCTGGGCAAGCAGCAGGGTATCTACGATATCCAATACGCCCTGCAACTTGATCTGAAAGTTGCTTTGCGCGCACGAAGGAGCCTTAGAAACAAAACGAAGGTGTGATTTCATGATAGTACGCCTTTCCAGGACCTAGGCCGTTTTACTGAAAGTGAATTCGACGATCCGCTCTGTCAGACTGACGATAAAATCAACCTTCGACTGAAAGTTACTCTGAGATTGTTGCGGCATTTTGCTCACCAACCGGTGGTGTTTCATGCGAGACGTTCTCCTGTTTTTCTGCGGTCGGACCGAATCGGGTGATTCCATCGGGCTCACCCACGATCCGCGTGCGTTCCCCATCCAACACTTCTATAGTTAGAGTTGTGGCTTCTGATTCGCCCAACGTTACAGCGCGTGGTGCCATGGGGTAACCACGTTCGTGAGTGATGGGACCATCATCCGGCATTATTTTACAGACATTGTAATACCATGTAAAACTTTTATTGTCAATTGTTTTTCCACTTCGCGCCGGATTCTTCTTATTCTACCATCCAGCCCGCCAACTATTACGTAGTGGGGTTGATTATTGCAGGACAAGGGCTTAGCCGCATTAATCCTCGATTCTCCGGGCTTGGCACCGTCAAAAGCCAATAGAACACCAAGACCGCACTTTTCTCAGAATGAGATGAGCGTCGCAGCACATCTCGCAATAGCTCCTCAGCCTGCCAGGGATTCCCAGGACGCGTACATTTCCGATAAATCCGCCTTCAGGGCGTCATATTCCCCTTTGAGTTTTTCCAGCGCCTGATAGTCCCCCGGATCCACCGATGCGAACTGCTCTTCCATTTCTCCCACAAGGGACTCCATGGACTCTATATCCTGCTCCAGCTTGGCCAACTGATCTTTCTGCTTTTTTTTCTCACGGTCCGTGCTCTTCTTGATTTTCCGCGATTTCTCACGTCGTATCTTGAGCACATCCTCGGTCGTCTTCTCTTCCGGCTCCTCGGTCTTACCCAGTTTCCCCCAACGATAGTCGGTGTAGTTTCCGAGATGGACGGATGCCTTGCCGTTTTCGATAACGACGAGTTTTTCGACCAATTTATCGATCAAGGTTCTATCATGACTTACCAGAATAATCGCCCCTTCGTAACCTGCCAGCAGATTCTCCAGGGCCTCACGGGACACCAAATCGAGGTGGTTGGTGGGCTCGTCAAGGAGGAGCAGGTTGAATTCGCCGAGCAACAACTTGGCCATCGCAACGCGGCTTACTTCGCCCCCACTCAGACTTGCCACACTCTTGAAAACATCGTCCCCCGTAAACAGAAAACGTCCCAGATAGGTACGAATCTGCTCGGGAATCCACTCGGGTCGGGCAGCGAGCACTTCGGTCAGAATATCGTTGGAAGGGTTCAGCGATTCATGATTCTGCTCATAGAATCCCCGCTGCACCTTATGGCCCAGAGCCACCTCGCCCGAGCGCCCTTCCAATTGCTGCGCTAACTGACGGAGAAGGGTGGTTTTTCCGGTACCGTTAGGTCCGACGATTCCCACCCGCTCTCCCCGGCTCACCTTGAAAGAGACGGAATCGTAGAGGGTGAGGTCATCGTAGCCCATGCTCAACTCGCGGGCTTCCAGCACGAGTTCGCCCGAGCGGGCGACATCACCCGATTTCAAACGCACGGTGCTGGCTTCCGCAAGGGGTGGTTCAACCAGTTCCATTTTCTCGAGGCGTTTAATCCGGCTCTGAACTGCTTTCGCCTTGGTGTTCTTGTAGCGGAACCGGTCAATCCAGGCCTGTTCTTTACGGATAAACTCCTGCTGCCTATCGTAGTCAGCTTGATTCTGTTCGCGCAGCAGGGCCTTACGCTCGAGATAAGCATCGTAGTTGCCCGGATAACTGCGCAACTGGCCCCGCTCTAATTCGACGATGCGATTGGCCACGTGATTGAGGGTTTGCCGGTCGTGTGAAATGACCACCACCGCCTTCATACAGTCTTTCAG
>JAUIMA010000180.1 GCA_030432675.1 Candidatus Hydrogenedentota bacterium
CACAAGTTCGAATCTTGTATCGCCCACCATTTTGCCCCCATACCGCACAGCATGTTCCTCCATGAGGAACGGCTGGGCGGTTTTTTTGTTTCGCGTGGGGTTAGCGTTTCGCTTCCTCCAGAAGATCTACCCTTACCGTGCGGAAAGACTACGCTGGATTCCAGAACGTATTCGCCCAATAAAACCTTGGGAATTCCTATCCGAGGCCAAGGGGGGGGCGACCTCAGCGCCCACCGGAGTCCCTTCCCTTCCGACGCGAGGCTGATCAGCCAGGCTCGACGTACCCGTCGGTCATTGCTCAGAGAGAAATGCCTACGATCTCTTGTGCGCGTCACCTCCGTCTCCTCCTTGGTCCATCGAAATGTTTATCTCGATCGCCTCAAGTGATAAAAATACGTATAAGTCATTTCGGGTGGGGTGTATGCCGGGAAGTGCTTTCCCGAAATCAGGTGTTATTCTCAGTATTGCGGTAGTCCGACGCGCAAAGTCATTGACAAATCGCGAAAGATCTAAAATAATACCCTAGTAGGATTTATTCCAAACCCATCCCCACAACCGCCTACCAATGGGCAGAGAGGAGAGTAAGTAATTTTTTACGCCATCGAGCGCGTTGGCTGCAACCGCATGAAGGTGCGTTGAGTCTAATTCTTCATAGTTCTATTCATAAGCATATTTTGGTCAGTGAAATCATACGAAAAGGATTACTATCATGAAGAGAAAAGGATTTACCTTGATCGAGTTGCTGGTGGTTATTGCGATCATCGGTATTCTAGCCGCAATCTTGTTGCCTGCGCTGGCCCGTGCCCGGGAAGCCGCACGCCGTGCCCAGTGCCAGAATAACCTGAAGCAAATGGGTATCGTGCTCAAAATGTTTGCCAACGAGTCGAAAGGCGAAAAATTCCCGATCACAGAATTCGGTGGCCCGGTGGGATACGACTGCGAAGCCGGTAGCAACGATACCGTTTTGGCGACCATTACCGGCGGCCCTGGCAACGGTTCCGCCTTTGCCCCCAATATTAATGCCATCTACCCTGAGTACTTGACCGATTTCGGTGTACTGACTTGTCCTTCCGAACCTGATCCCCCTGTGTTCGAAAACCCGACCACCGGTGAAAACCTGGGACACATCTGGTGCGATCAGAACGGCCTTGGCACCGCACAGGCGGATGAGAGCTACGTCTATACCGCGTTCATGTTTAACCGCTATCTGGACGATGCATCGCTTCAGGTGCCTGCGTCCGCCGTTTCCGGCGCGCCTGGGTGGACGGACCTCGACGATCTCATCGCGGATGGGTATATCAATGGCTCAGAGCTGTTCTCGTTGGACCTCTTCGGTGCTTTCGCGGGCGTCTTGAGTGTTGAGACCCCCATCACCGATGCGCTTGTTGCCTCCGGATTGAACCCTGTTACACAAACGGATGAAGCCTACAAGGTCATGTATGATGCCGCTGATGGCGTAGGTAGCGTGAGCAACGCGGTAACGGGCGAAGATGTGCTTCGTTTCCGGGAAGGTATTGAGCGCTTCCTGATTACCGATATTAACAACCCGGCTGCCAGTGCCGAGGCCCAAAGCACCATTTTCGTCATCTGGGACATCGCGGGTGCCAAGGCCGATCTCTTCAATCACGTTCCCGGTGGTTCCAACGTGCTGTTCCTGGACGGACACGTGGAATTCATTAAGTTCAAAGATGACATCCCCGTCGACTTGTCGATGGCGCTGCTGATTGGTGCGACAGGCTGATCTGTCCCGGTTAACGGACAATTAACATCGTACAAGTGCGGCTCCCGGTACATTCCTTTGTGCCGGGAGTCGTTTTTTCTTGTCCGGGACAAACTGGGCGCCGTGGGGCACGGGGCATTGCTGTCGTCCACAAAATACTCCCATTATCACTTATTCCATGAGAGGGGCGCCCCTGAAGCGTGTGCGATTCTCTGGGCACGTTGCTGCCACCCTGACGCTTATTCGTCTTGCAATCAGCAAAAGAAACTCTTACGATTGAAGGTCTCAATCATCGTCGCGGCAACTATTTCGAGTAGCTTGGGTTATATCTCATGAATTTATCCACACAAATTGTGCTTTCTATGGTCGGACTTGTGGTGGTCACTGCCTTGGCGGTTGGGGGCATGGTCTACAAGAATCTGGAGACGGCCATCATACCGAAGGAGGTCTCTGAGCTTCGGTTGGAGATTCAGCTCCGTGCACAGGAGTTCCTGTCGGAGGTGCGCATTGCCCGCGCCGATGTTCTGGCACTCAGCGTGACCCCGCCGATAGATGGCATTATTCGTGCCCAGCAAAGTGGGGGTGTTGACCCCTATGACCAGACGACCGAGGCGCAGTGGAAATCACGGCTGTGCCGGATATTCGAAGGCATCCTGATTGCCAATCCAACCTTTGCCCAGCTGCGCTATATTGGCGTGGCGGATGGCGGGCGGGAGATGGTGCGCGTGGAGCGGGTGAGAAGTTCGGGGGCGATCCGTGTGGTGCCGCCTGACGAGCTTCAGGAAAAGGGTCATTCGGGATATTTTCAGGAAACGCTGCGTCTGGAAAGTGGGGCGTATTATGCCTCGGCCCTGGAGCTGAACCGGGAGCACGGGAAAATCGAGGAACCCCATTGGCCCGTGTTACGTATTGCCACACCGGTCCACGACAGTGACGGTAGGCCCTATGGAATTCTCATCGTGAATATGGATGTGACGGCCCATCTGGAGCGGATGCGGAGGGCGACATGGCTTACTGCCCAGACCTATCTGGTCAATAAGGATGGATACTATTTGATACATCCGGACCGGGAAAAGGAGTTTGGCCACGAACTGAATAATCCTTCCCGGATTCAGGAGGAGTATCCCGATTGGGCGGATGCCATTCTGAAAGGCACATCGCTTGAAGAGATTGACGCATACAAGGATGGAAAACGAGTCGCGCTCCTATCCTTTCCCATAGAAATACAGGGCGGGGAAGGCATGCGTTTTATCGAGGTGCTTCCCTACAGCGAGCTTACATCCAGTTTGTCCGGCGTCCAGTCTGCGAGTATCCTGGCGGGCGTGTTGGCATCGCTGTTGAGCGTTTGGGTGGCCATTCTGTTGTCCCGCTCACTGCTACGGCCCCTCAATCAGATTACGACGGCTGTGGTGGCCTACACCAAAGGAGAACCGGTGGAGTTGCCAAAAATTTCGACGGGGGAGGTGGGGCTCCTTACGCAGAAATTCGGGTTCATGATGGAGGAGATACGGCGTCAGAGCAATGCCCTGGAGAAGGAAGTCACCGACCGTATACAGGCGGAAGCGGAGGTAAATGCGCGCAGTACATTTCTCGCCAACATGAGCCACGAGATTAGGACTCCCATGAACGGTGTCATCGGGATGACGAATGTGCTGCTTGATACCGAGTTGGACGAGCAGCAGCGCGGCTATGCGGATACCGTCCGCCGCAGCGGAGAGTCGCTGATGATCATCATCAACGACATCCTGGATTTTTCAAAAATCGAAGCGGGAAAGCTCGAGCTGGAATGGCTGGACGTGGAACTGTATCCCTTGCTGGAGGACGTGATCGAGCTGGTAGGGATACAAGCGGAGAAAAAGGGAATTCTGCTGCATTTCAGAGCGGAGCGCGGCATTCCCCATACGGTGAAGGTGGACTCCGGCAGACTCCGACAGATTCTGCTGAATTTCCTTTCAAATGCCGTGAAGTTTACGGAATCGGGTGATGTTGTCTTGTCGGTCCGTGTCGTGGAGCGTGTAAACGACAGCGCCTCCCTCGAATTCAGCGTGGAGGATTCGGGTATCGGAATACCCGAAGAGAGTATCGAACATGTCTTCAATCCCTTCACCCAGGCCGATCGCTCCACAGCACGTCGGTTTGGTGGGACGGGGTTGGGGCTGTCCATTTCGAAACAACTCGTGGATCTCATGGACGGCACCATTGGCGTGGAAAGTGAGTTGGGGAAAGGGTCACGTTTCTGGTTTGTAGTCTCATTGGAGGTAGTCAGTGAGAACGGGCCCCTCTCTGCCTTCGAACTGAACCTATCGGGCCGTACGATTCTGGTTCTGGATGAAAATGCAGAGCGAAGCCGGTCGGTGCTGGACCTGTTGGGCCGATACGAAATCGAGTGCCATCACTTTGGCGATGTGGAGTCCTGTGGTATCGCGCTGAATGAGCGGGCTAGAGCTGGCGGTGAGGCCCCTGTCGTTTTCATCGCGGCCGACATCTTGACGAAAAACCCGACAGGGCTGTCCTCCATTGCTTCGGGCATTCGCGAGGGAAGTGTTCGGGGTGTCGTGGCCTTTGGCAGGGGAGATGATATCAAACATATGCCGCTGCCCGATGATATTCCTACCACAGGCCAACTGATCCTGCCGATTCGTCAGTCTACGCTCCTGGATTGTCTGGCCGGGTCCTTCGGTGAGGAGGTCGGCACTACGGCGCCCAGTGCGCAAGAGGGGACAGACGAGGCGGCGCAGGAAGCTGAACCGACAAGGCGGCATCGCATTCTGGTGGTGGAGGATAATACCGTCAACCAAAAAGTTGCGGGTCATATGCTCCGCAAGATGGGCTACCGATTTGAAGTGGTGGGCAATGGGTTGGAGGCCTTGCGTGCCCTGGAAGAATTCCATTTCGACCTGGTGTTGATGGATTGTCAAATGCCCGAAATGGACGGCTATGAAGCATCCACCAGAATTCGGAAAATGGAGAGCCAGATAAGTCAAATACCAATTGTGGCCCTGACGGCCAACGCGATGAAAGGAGATCGCGAGGCCTGCTTGAATGCGGGCATGAATGACCACATTACCAAGCCCATCAATCCAAAGGCATTGCGGAGCATATTGACTAAGTATCTTTCATGAGTTCCGTGGATGCTGTTTGCGGTCATTTTCCTCGTCGGCGTTCAGGCACGCCGAAGGGGCACGGGGCACTACATTTTTCCTTGACGTACTTTCTTGGATATCGTATAGTACGAATATGAACTATCCTAAATTGAACGAAACGGGCCATCAAATTGGCACCTTTATCCTCTCGCCCCTTCACAAGGCCTATCGTCAGGCCATGCTTTTTATGGAGGGCAATGAGTGCGATTCGGGGGTGAGTTCATCGGAGGTCCATATCGTCGCGTACATTAAGCGATTCGGGCCGTGCCCCATGAACGAGTTAAGCCGGGTCTTCGGCCATAAGAAATCCACGGTGACGAGTATGCTGGACCGGCTCACGGAGCGGGGATTCATCAGTCGGGAAGTGAACCCGGAAGACCGTCGTTCATTCTTGCTGGCCATCCTGCCCGAGGGTGAGATGGTGGCCCGAAATGCGGGGGCGGTGGTGGAGCGTTTTGAGCAAGCGGTGGTGGAGCGCATTTCGGAGGCAGATATGCAAGGCTTTCGCAATGTGTTGAAGGCTGTCGCGGATGTGACACAAGTCGATGTGCGTGGAGAGAAGTCCTGAGGGAAGTGGGCTCGGGTTTTTGGGGCACCCTCATTCCATTCTTTGAAGATGTTCGAGGTGGTATTTCAAGTGCCTCCTAAGCCGCCACCTCGGGCATCTTCCTTTTTTTCTGCCGGGGTGCTCACGTGCTACCATCGCCTTTCTCGTAACCCGACTTTACCGGGGCGTCTCGCACGGCCCGGTCCGACGTAGAAAGCGCCTCCATGGACCATGTCGAAGATCCCCTCACCACCTCCGCCCTGAAATCATTGGCGAGCACCTATCGCATGGGGCTCCTGGCCGATGTGGTGCCCTTCTGGTTGCGTCACGGACTGGATGCCGAGCATGGCGGGATCATGACCAGCGTAAATCGGGATGGCACGGTCATCGACACGGACAAGGGGCTGTGGCAACAGGGGCGATTCGGCTGGCTCATGGCGACCTTGCACCACCATGTGGAGGCGGACCCGGCCTGGCATGGGGCCGGGGCATCGGCCATCGACTTTATACGTAAGCATGGTGCCTCGGAAGATGGCCAACTCTATTTCCAGGTGACCCGCGAGGGCAAGCCCCTGCGTAAGCGCCGCTATGTCTTCAGCGAGTCCTTCGCCGCCATCGCCCTGGGGGCGTGGGCGCGGGTTTCTGAAAGCGAAGAGGACGCCGCCGAGGCCATCCGCTATTTCGAACAGTTCGTGGACTACAACACGACGGCGGGCAAGATCGCGCCCAAGGTGGACCCCGACACCCGTCCGAGCCAGGGCATCGGTCCCAACATGATACTTATCAACACCTGCCAGGTCCTCCGCGATTGCATCGGCTATGATCAGGCCGATGCGACCATCGATGCCGCGATTGAGCGCATCGAGCGCTATTTCGTGAAGCCTGATTTGGAAGTGGTGATGGAGAACGTGGGGCCCGGGGGCGAGCTCATCGATCACTTCGATGGCCGCACCCTCAATCCGGGACACGCCATTGAAGCGGCCTGGTTTATTCTCCATGAAGCCCACGTGCGCGGAAACGACGCCCGACTCCGGAAACTGGGCTGCCAGATGCTCGATTGGATGTGGGAGCGCGGGTGGGACAAGGAGTATGGAGGCATGCTTTACTTCCGCGATGTGAAGGGGCTGCCCGTGCAGGAGTATTGGCACGACATGAAATTCTGGTGGCCGCAAAATGAGACCATCATTGCGACCCTGTTGGCCTATGCGCTCACGGGCGACGCGAAATATGCGCGGTGGCACCAGCTTGCCCACGATTGGGCCTACGCCCATTTTCCTGACGGGGACTATGGCGAGTGGTATGGCTATCTCCATCGCGACGGCCGTATCTCGGTGCCGCTGAAAGGCAATCTCTGGAAGGGGCCCTTTCACCTGCCTCGCATGCAGTGGTATTGCGCCCAGCTCTGTTCCAACCTGTTGAATGTGCAACCCGGTGAGGTGCCCGACCCCGTCACCTATTGATGGCTTCCTGGTATACAAAAAACGACGCCCGCGACAGGGGCGTCGTTGATTGCGTTTCCGGGGGAGGTCATCAGCCGCGACGGCTGTACGGCAATTTCCAGGGTTCGCGGTAGTTGGCACCCACGAGGGCGTCTGCTTCCGCATCGTTGGTAATCCGCTCCGTCTCGGGGTCCCAGATGACCGTGCTCTTGGTGCGACAGGCGATGCTGCCGAGGTGGGCGAGGGCCGTCACGTGGTGGCCCACTTCCGGGTTGGACACGGGCAGTTCACGGCTTCCCATACAGTCCAGGAAATTGCGAATATGGGCCGGACGTCCGTCGGGCAGGGCCGGGTGTTCCTCCGCCTCAATCGCTCCGTCTGCCGCGCGGTCGGGAATGACTTCCCAGCCGCTCTGAGACACGATGAGGGACCCGTTGGAACCGCTGAAACAGGCACCGCTCTGACCTTTGTGGGGGCCAATGGTGCCCTGGAGCTGATGCTCCCACGTGAGGGTGTAGGTGGGAAACTCGTAGAGGGCCGTCTGCGTGTCGGGCGTTTCAATGGCGTCGCCCATCACCTGATTGCTGCTCGTGGAAATGATGCGGGAGGGATTCTCCGGCCCCGTGGCCCATTGACACAGGTTGATGACATGGACGCCCAGGTCGGTCATGAGGCCGCCGGCGTAATCCCAATACCAACGGAAGTTGCTGTGAAAACGGTTGGGGTTGAAGGGCCGCTCGGGGCAGGGTCCCAGCCACATGTCATAGTCCACCCCGGCCGGCGCGGGGCCATCGGGATGGGTCGTGATGTTCCAGGTCTTATAGCTCCATCCGCGGACGGCCCGAATGGTGCCCAGCTTCCCCGATTGGACATAGGCGACGGCATCTTTATGGTGCTGACCACTCCGCCACTGGGTGCCCATCTGGACGACCCGTTGGTGCTGGCGCGTGGCTTCCAGGATGGCCCGACCCTCGTCGACGGTGCGGGCGAGGGGTTTTTCCACATAGACATCTTTGCCCGTCTGACAGGCGAAGACCGTGGGGAGGGCGTGCCAGTGGTCGGGGGTGGAAACCAGGATGGCGTCGAGGTCATTTCGCTCGATAACCTTTCGGAAATCACTGACCGCGTCTGGCTTTTTGCCACTTTGCTTTTCCACATGGGCGACTGCTTTCGCGAGACGGGTTTCGTCCACCTCGCAGACCACGGGGATATCGACTTCGGGATTGTTCAGGAATTCGGCCAGGTTGCCCGTGCCCCGGCTACCATACCCGATGGCGCCCACGCGGATGCGGTCATTGGGGCCCACTTCGGCCCGGGCGGATTTGAGTTGCAGGGCCACGGCCGATGCGGCCAGGGCACCGTGGAATTGGCGGCGGGTAATAGGTTTCATGGAATGCTCCCTCGTATGGACTGGGTGTTGGATACTGAGTCTTCGATAGTAGCAGACAGAGGGGCGGGGGAGAAAGGACCTAAAGGACGGAAAGGACGGAAAGGACAAGAGCCAAGGAATCGCGAACGGGGCACTTGGCTTTGTCTCAAGATCCCTCGTATTGTTTCGCGCGTTTCATTAGAGAGCGCCCTTGCCACTGGTCACGCGGGTGCAAGCCGTCCTTTGGGTCGTTTCCGTCCTTTAGGTCCTTTCTCCGTTTTCTGAACACGTTTATTTTTATTGACAACCCCACCCATCCGCGCTATACTTTGAACAGGTTCAAAAAAAGAAAGACCCCACCACCATGACCCCCAAAGTCACCAAAAAAAGCGAAGCCACCCGAGCCCACATCCTCCAAACGGCCCTGGGGCTTTTCCAGGAACATGGCTTCGAAAAGACAACCATGCGGATGATTGCCCTTGCCTGCGATCTCTCCCTCGGCGCGGCCTATTACCACTTCAAGACCAAAGAGGAACTGGTTCTCCAGTTCTACGCCGAGACCGGGGCCGAGGCCCGGTCCCACAATGGGACCATCACCGCCGCCTCGAGGGATTTCAAGACGCGCCTGAAGGCCCTGCTCCAGTTTAAGTTCACGCAGATGGCGCCCTTCCGCGAGTTGGCTTCCGTGCTGGCACGACAGGCCACCGATTGGCGCAACCCCTTGTCGCCCTTCAGCGCCGAGACCCGACCCATGCGCGACGAGGCCATCGGTCTTATCGAGGAAGTGTTGGAAGGCAGCAACGTCAAGGTCTCCGCGCCCCTCCGTCCCCATCTCGCCAAGATGTTGTGGCTCTACCAGATGGGTGTCATCCTCTTCTGGATGAACGACCCTTCCCCGGAGCAACGACGTACCGAGGAGTTGTTGGACCTCAGTCTGGCCTTGCTCCATCGCTTGCTCCAGGCGTCCACCCTGCCCTTCATGCGGGGCGTAAACCAATCGGCAGTCCGCATTGTGGAGTTGGTGGAAGGACTCGCTCCAACGGGAGAGGAGGAAACATGAAAGCCCACGTTGTACATCAACAGGACCACGAAAAAATCATCGCCTACTTTGAGGCGGCCGGACTCGACTATACAGAGTGGAGCGCGACCTTTAACATGCACTTTGGCTATTACCGCCCCGGTGCCAACCCCTTCCATCTCGAGGACATGCTCAACGCCATGAGCGATGAGGTATACGAGCGCCTGGCCCTCGACGACATCTCCGAGCCCCTCGTGCTGGACCTGGGCTGCGGATTGGGTACGGTGTCGCGCCATATGGCGGGCCGCCATGCCGATGCGCAATTCGTGGGGGCCACGGTCACGCCCTGGCAGGTGGAGGAGGGCAACAAGCTCACCGAAGCGGCCGGTCTCGAAGACCGGGTGCTGCTTATGGAGGCGGACTACTTGGACCTGCCCTGTCGCCTGGAGTCCGCCGATGCCGCCTTTGCCATTGAGAGCGCGTGTTACGCCCGCGGCAAGGACAAGTGGGATTTCATCGATGCCCTCCATGGAACACTCAAGCCCGGTGGACGCTTCGCCGTGGCCGACTGCTTCCGTCGTAATACCCGGCCCCTGCCGCGCCTCATCGACCGGGTCTATCGCCGCTGCTGCGATTGCTGGGCTTTGCAGGAAATGGCCGAGATAAATCTCTTTACCCGCTCCCTGGAGCGGGCGGGCTTTGTGGATATCCGGGTGGACGACATCAGTTGGAACGTCGCCCCTTCGGTGGCCCACGTACCCTGGACCGCGTTGAAGTTTATCGTCAAGGTGATGTTGCGCGGAGAGTTGAAAACGCTGCACCGGGAGCGCCGAAACAACGTCATCGCGCCCGTGTTGGGCATGCTCCTGGGCATGTGTCGGCCCCATTTCAGCTACTGCATCGTGCGTGGGCGTAAGCCCGAGGAAGGGGCGCTATGAAAATCGTAATCGCAGGCGGGAGTGGCTTTTTGGGGCGCGTGCTCCGGAAGCATTTTGTGGGACAGGGCCACGAGATCGTCAATCTGACCCGAAGTCCCGAACGAGACGGAGGCGATGGGAAATCGGTGGGCTGGGATGGCGCGACCATGGGTGCATGGCGCGCCCAGTTGGATGGCGCCCATGTGTTGATAAATCTCAGTGGCAAGTCGGTGGACTGCCGTTACAATGAGGCGAACAAGGCGGCCATTTATGCCTCGCGCCTGGAGTCCACCGAAATACTGGGGAAGGCCATCGCAGACTGCGAAAGGCCGCCATCCCTCTGGCTCAATGCCGCCTCGGCCACCATCTACCGCCACGCCGAAGATCGTCCTATGGACGAGGCGACAGGAGAGCTGGGTGAAGGCTTTTCGGTCGACGTATGCCAGCGTTGGGAGCGCACCTTTTTCGACGCCCCCATACCCGATACGGTCCGGCGGGTGGCGCTG
>JAUIMA010000181.1 GCA_030432675.1 Candidatus Hydrogenedentota bacterium
CATCTCATCGCGAAATGTTTTTCCCGGTGCGTCAAAAACCACGACCACGTGGCTGGGGTCATGTTCCCGAATCAGTTTCAGGAGCACCCGAGTGAAGCCATACAAGGCGTTGGTCGGGTTGCCTTCCGTATCGGTGAGGGCGGCCCGGATCGCGTAGTAGGATCGAAAGGCGTAGGCCATACCGTCGACGAGAAAGAGGCGGTCACGCATGGGGGGCTGCTCCATCGATGAGAGTAAGGATTTCTTGTGCGGCGCAGGCTGATGCGCCCCCGGCACCCAATTGGGCGCGCACCGATTCGAGGTCGGCCAACATGGCGTCCCGTTCGGGGGAGGGGGCAATCAACGCAAGTGCTCTGGGAAGGATTCGATCGGGTTGGATGGCACCTTGAATAAATTCGGGCACCACCTCACGACCTGCCAATATGTTTACTATACCAATGTGTCGAATGTCCACCAGGAGCCGTGCGAGCCAATAGGTTACGGTGGTCACCTTGTAAAGGATAATCATAGGCACCCCAAATAAGGCCGTCTCCAGGGTGGCCGTGCCCGAGGCAACGAGGCAGCATCGGGCGCGGGCAAGAATGTCGTACATGCCCCCAATCTGAATCTCCACGGGAAAGTCTCCCACGAGTGCTCGCGCTTGTTCCGCCCGCGCTTCATTGACGACGGGGGTAATGAAGCGTGCTTCGGGATATTGCTCCCGGATGCCCCGTGCCACGGCAATCATGGGCTCCAGGAGGCGTTTGATTTCTTGCTCGCGGCTTCCCGGTAACAGGCCAATGACCAATTCCTCCCGGACTTCCGTTGTGGCTTCATACGCTTGGATATGGTCCAGCAGGGGGTGTCCCACGTAGGCGCAGTCGAGATCTACGGCATCATAGAGGGCTTTTTCGAAGGGAAAGATCACCAGCATCTTGTCGACACATTGGGCCAGGGTGTGGATGCGCTTTTTCTTCCAGGCCCAAACCTGGGGGCTTACATAAAAGACCACCGGAATCCCCAGGGCGTGGGCTCTCTTAGCAAGCCGAATATTAAAGCCCGGGTAATCAATGAGCACCAACGCATCCGGCCGGATGGCTTCGAGGTGGGCGACGGTGTCGAGAAAGAGGCGGCGAATGCGGGGGAACTGACGGACGACTTCGGTAAAGCCCATGATGGCGTCACCGGCCAGATCGTAGTGGAGGTCGAGGCCCGCATCGGCCATGCGCTGTCCGCCCAGCCCTTCACAGGCCACATCGCCTCCGGCAGTCTTCAGGGCGCGAATGAGGTTGGCACCGTGGATATCGCCAGACTCTTCCCCGGCTACAAAATAGATTCGTTTCACGCGTGTTCCCGAATAAAGTCCATGATGTCCTGCGCCAGCCGCAAGGCCTTGATGCCATCTTCACCACGCACGATGGGCGGCTTGCCCTCCCGAACGCAATCGACGAAGGAGCGGAGTTCCAATTTCAGGGGTTCATCTTTTTCAACGGGCAAGGGCTCCATCGTAATGTGCTCCATCGGATTTTCACCGACGGGGATGGGGCCTGATTTTTTCCGGTAAACGAGCACCTCCTGAGCGCTGTAGTCCGTGCTGAGATAGGCGTTCTCTTCAAAGATCCGAATCTTTCGCATGCGGTCCAGCGACACCCGGCTACAGGTCAGGTTGGCCACACAACCCGAAGCGAAACGAATCCGCACATTGGCAATGTCTTCGCTCTCGGAAAAGACGGGCACGCCCACCGCATCCAACGAGACCACCTCGGATTGTTCCATGGCGAGGATAATGTCCAGATCGTGGATCATGAGGTCGAGTACCACGCTCACGTCGGTGCCCCGACCGGGAAAGGGACTGAGACGGTGGCATTCGATAAAGCGGGGGGCCTGGATGGCCTGGGAGAAGGCGAGTACTGCACCATTGAAGCGTTCGATATGACCCACCTGCAAAATGCATTGGTGCGTGCGCGCCAGGGCGACCATGGTCTCCGCTTCATGGAGTGTCGGTGCGATGGGCTTTTCTACCAGCACATGGACGCCGGCCTGCAGCAGTTCGTTGACGACCTTGCCGTGGGTGACCGTGGGGGTGACAACGGAAACCGCGTCTACACCGGCCGCGATCAGGCCCTTCACATCAGAAAAACCGGGGACCGTGAAGTCTTCCGCGGCCTTGGCCCGATTGGCTTCCGAGGGGTCTACAACGCCGACCAGTTCGGCACCGTCCAGCGCCGCGTAGTTTCGGGCATGGTGATATCCAAGGTGTCCGACACCAACGACTCCCGTACGAATAGGGGGCATGTTTTCGTCCTTCATGTGTGGGGCGATAAGGGGTGTATGGGCATCGATGTGATCCCGTCGCGTCGCCGCCGTCGTAGCGACAGCGCGTCAACGCGCACGTAAAACTATCGGATGGAATCTGGAGGAAAGGTGGCACCGTACCCCACGGCGCTGACCGTATGCTAACCGAAGCGATGGGGCCCATGCAACGGTGGCCGTCAAGATTTGCGCAGCCGATAGGAGGCGATGAGTTTCTTGAGTCCCGGACTCTCCGGGTGCCGTTCCTGCAAGAGGGTCAGCAAGGCTTCAATATCATCCTTCCGGTCCAGACGCATCAAGAGAAAGAGCTGGCGCAGGGCCATCTTTCCATCCTTGGGGTTTTTCTTATAGGCCTGCTGGGCGAGTTTCAGTGCTTTTTTATACGATTCGGCGGCGGTGATACGATCACCCAATTCCTGGCTGGCCATGCCGTGAAAATCCCACGCGTCCACACTCTTTGTGTCGGTGCGGGTGGCGGATTCCGCCAGCTGCTGGGCAAGCACGTAGTCTTCGTGTTGGTAGGCCGCCGCAGCCTGTTCCAAAAGGGACTTGAGATCGGGCTTTGCCATGAATCCTATTTCGTCAATCCGCGCTGGGACTGGGCAATAAAGTCGAGCAAGGTTTTTTTCTCCGCGCCATCGGGGACCTCCGACTCGATGCGCGCCACGGCCTGGCTCGTATTGAGATCGGAGCGATAAATAATTTTGTAGATGGTGCGAATGGTTTTAATCTGATCGGGCGAAAGGCCGTTGCGCTCCAGGCCGATGACATTGGGGCCGAAGCACCGCGCCGGATGCCCCTCGCAGAGCATATAGGGGGGCACATCTTTGTTGACCCGGGCCATGCCACCCACAAAGGCCATGGTGCCAATGACACAAAACTGGTGGATGCCGGTCAGTCCGCCGATGAAGGCCCGATCTTGAACCGTAACGTGGCCAGCCAAGGGTGAACCATTGGCCAGGATGACGTGGTCTCCGAGGATGCAATCATGGCCTACGTGGCACGTGGCCATGAGGAGGCAATGGTTTCCCAGTCGGGTTTCTTTTTCGTGCTCTTCCGGGGTGTCGCCATAGACGGTACTGGAACTGATCGTGACGAACTCGCGCACGATATTATGATCCCCGAGCACCGTGCGACCTTTTTTGTCGTGGTGGTGTTTGAGATCCTGGGGGGCCACGCCAATCTGCGCACCGCTGTAGGTGCGGTTGTGCGCGCCCATGATGGTGCCTGCGCCCACCACGTTGTGGGGGCCGATAACCGTACCCGCACCAATACGGACATTCTCCTCGATGATGCTGAAGGCCTGGACCTCGACATCAGGAGCGAGTTCAGCACTCGGATGAATAATGGCTGTAGGGTGTATGGGCATGCAACGTTCCGACTGGCAGGCGCGCGGGCAAGATTGTAGGTGTTCTGGTCAACGCTGGTTTGAGCGAGGCGAGAGACACCGCAAGCCACCGCACGATAAATTGGTGCCTAATTATGCGGGTTTCTTGTGGCGCTTTCAACCCGGTGAACCGGTTACCCCCTGTGACCACCAACAAAAAACCCCAAGACACACGGGCGGGCTTGGGGGAGGGGCGGTTCCGTTCCGAATGTCTTAGGGCATAGAAACAAGTTTAAATTCAACTGACTCGCGCCGACTTTTCGTTTTCGACAGGTGACTCTTTCGAGCCCATGTCGATGACTAAATTCCGCAGGGGCGACAGCGCAATCGCCCCTGCGAAGCCTCAAGTGGTTTCACCCTCTGAAGCAGAACCCAGATTGAAGCTGTTTTGCTAAAGAAAGAACTGTGCCAAGCTGGATGGGCGGTGGGCGAGGCCCTGTTTTAAAGGCTTTTTTTGAATTCGAGGGTGAGGCGAGACTGTCTGAAGTGCGGAAGTGTCTGTTATTCGGACGATGCTATGTGGACGATAATCGGACAGTTTTTGAAGGGACAAAAGGTTTGGCGAATTGTGGTGAATTAGCGTACTATGAAGCGTGTCTGAGCACTGAATTACGACGTGCATCGTTCGGGTGATCGGGTAGTGGATGGCGTAGAAGGTGGATTCCGAGAGGGGTAGCTATCATGAGCATGCAATTTATGATTACGGCTAAGGCCGGGTTTACCCGTGGCAAGGCTTGGGTGGTGGATCAGAAAGCGTTGACCATTGGCCGTTCCTACCGCTGCGATATTGTGGTAGATGACGGAACCGTTTCGCGGCAGCATTGTCGGGTGCTCAAGGTGCTCGATGGAATACGGCTGGAAGACATGGGGAGTCGTAATCCCGCTCTGGTCGAAGGCGTGCCGGAAAAAGACGCTGTCCTGCAGGTGGGCGACGAGTTTAGCGTGGGACGGGCCGTTTTTCTGGTTACCGCGGTGTCCGGGGCCAATAATGGGGAAAATACGGAGCGCCCTGATACGGAGACGATTTCTATCGAGGTCGACGGTCGGGGCTTGGATAGCATTGAGCAGCATGGTGCCTGGCCGGGCACCACAAACGACTATATCCTGCTTTTTCGCTTTTGCCGCGTGTGCAGTCACGTCCGTTCCGAAGCGTCGCTGGTCCGGGAAATCTCCGGGTTTATGACGCGGCGGTTTGGCGAGAGCACGGCATTCTTGCTCGAAGAGGGCGAGGAAGGCTGGCCCATCGCCGAAGTGTTGGGGCAGGACTACGCCTCCTTGATTCAACCAGATACCCTGGATAAGGCCGTCGAAGAACACCGGGCCTTCTCTTCGACCGTGTCGCGAGACGATCTCGACGCCCGCTACCTCTTCCTGGCACCGCTCTATCACGGAAAGCAGGCGCTGGGGCTTGCAGTCGTGAAAATGAATGCGATTAACAAGGATGCCGATCGGGAAACGGTGCTCACGTTTTTTTCCAACCTTTGCGGCCTGGTTGGACCCTGTGTCCATGCAGCACGACACCACGGCTCCCTGCTTGATATGCACAAACGACTGAAGGCAACGGGGTATGATGAGGAAATGCCCTTGGTCGGGCGCAGCCCCGTGATGAAATCCCTCCGCAATCTAGTCTACGAAGCGGCCCAGACGCCGATGAATGTGATTATCACCGGCGAGACGGGCACGGGTAAAGAGTTGATTGCCGAGGCCATCCATCGCAACAGTGACCGGGCTAAAAAGCCCTTTGTAATCCTGAATTGTGCCGCCATACCGGCCAATATGCTGGAAAGCGAACTTTTCGGCCATGAAAAGGGGGCCTTTACCGGTGCACACGCTGCCCATCGGGGCCTCTTATCACTGGCGGATGGGGGGATCCTGTTCATGGATGAGGTGGGCGATCTAAGTCCTGAGAATCAGGCCCGTGTGCTCCGCGCGCTGGAACAGGGAACCTTCAGACCGGTGGGTTCTACCAAGGAAGAGCGGGTGGACGTGCGGTTCGTAGCGGCCACGAACCGACCGGTGGATGACAAGGATTTTCGGAACGATCTCTACCATCGCTTGGCTGGATTTACCATAAAGGCCCCGCCACTCCGCAATCGTATCGGGGACATCCCCGAACTTGCCCAGCATTTTATGGATGTGCTGGCAGTAAAAGACGAGCGCATGGTCCATGTCCTTTCCGAAGATGCCTCGGAGGTACTCAAAGGCTATCATTGGCCGGGAAATGTGCGTCAGTTGCGCAATGTGGTGGAGCGCATTGCGCACCGGAGCCGCACGGCCCTGATTAGCGCCGAAGACATCTGGCGGGATGGTCACATCCAACCCGCGAAGACGGTGTCGGAGGGTCCCTTGAGCACCTTGGCCGAGATGGAGCGGGAGCACATCATGAAGGTGCTGCGTAAGTGTGGGGGCAACCGCGCGAAGAGTGCCCGCGTGTTGGGAATCAGCCGCAGTACGCTGTATCTCAAGCTCGCCGAATACGGGGTGACGGACTGAAAACGGCCCCCTTTTAGCCCCTTCTCTCTGGGGGTGTCCTGTGTCTCATAACGACGATGTCTGGGAAATGTTATTCAAGTTTGCGTAATGTTGCGGTATCTTTAGTTTTTTTGTCAACAATTTAATCGAGCTATTTCCACTTTTTTTTAGTGTTGACATAAATAAGCACTTATGCTTACTATAACATTTGTCCTTGTGGAGAGGCCGACCCGAAAGGGACGGTATCAGGGATTTTACGGGCCGAGCTGTCGCCCATTCGTCCGCGCAGGAAGGAGTCTCATGCAATCCACTCAACGATCTTGCCGCACTCGCTGTCATCCATCCCGTCGGAATGGATTTACGCTGATCGAGTTGATCGTGGCATTGACCGTCATTAGCGTAGCGACCACCATTCTTATCCGTCTCTACATGGCGAGCACCGAATTGGGCCTGCAAGCCCAATATCGGGAGTTGGCCGCTTCCGTCGCCGAATCCCAGCTTGCGCAATTAGTCAGCGCGCCTGCGGATTTTGTGTGGGAACATGACCGCCCGGACGGGGAGGGACTGTTTCGGGTCAAGCAGAACGCCGATGACCCGCGGGCTGGCCGGAAGATTGCCCTGCCCGAGGTGCTGCTTCCCTACGATGCTTCTTTCGAACGCCAGACAAACGTCTACGATAAATTCCGCTGGGCCGCCTATGGGCGTATTCCCAGCGCGGCAAGTTCGATTGTGGAAGTGACCGTCGATGTGCACTGGAAGCATGCGGAAAAAACCGAGCACATTGCGCTGACCGGTGCCGTGCCCCGTTCGAAAGTGGAACCGGGATGGGCGGAGAAATGATGATGATTCAGCGCACGAAACGACGGGGCTTCACGCTCCTGGAACTCCTCATGGTATTGGCCATCCTTTCCGTTGTGACCACGTTGGGGGCCACCACGTTTATTCGGATGACCAGTCTTTGGCGCGATACGTCGGCCAGCATGGATCTGAACGCCAAATGTGTTGACGTATTTAATATGATCCGCAATGATTCCGAGCGTATCCTTTCTGCCCAGCGCAGTGGCCTCGCGATTCAAGGGGTAGACGCCCTGGAAGAAGAGGCGACCCTCAACCGACACTATCCGGAGAATGATGCGCTGATTCTTCCCATTCAGCAACGCCGAATGGGCGAAGGTCCCTGGGAACAATTGGCCGTCGGGTACCGTATTGACCGAACAGAGTCCGCGAATCCGAAGCTGGTGCGGTCGGTCGGCCCGAATGACGGGAGCGTACCCAGCCAGGCGGCCCAGATACTTGCCGAAGCGGTGGTTTCGATGAATATCACCTATCTGGACGGGGAGAAGGGTTGGGTCAAGCAATGGTCTGCCGCCCACCATCCCGAGGCGCTTCGGGTGAGCCTGGCCATTGGCATGGTGAATCGCCCCGGTGAGCATATTTCCCGCGAAGCTGTTTTTCCAATCCACGTAAAGTGAGTCGCCCTATGCACGATACCAAGATTGACACCCAGACGGGACTCCAGTCGAAGGAGGGGCGTCGCGGTGCCGCATTGCTCTTCGCTCTTTCTATCCTGGCCGTTTTTTCCGCGCTGGGTATGATTTACCTCCGCCATATGGAGTTGGAGGTGGCCGACACCAGCATTGAGCTGCGTCAAAAGCGGGCCCGACAATTGGCAATGGCCGGGGTCGAGAGTGCGGCCGCCGGAATCCAGCAGTACCTGCTGAACCCCACAACCCGACCCGTTCAAATGGATTCGCCCTATGCCGTGAAATTCCCGACCTACCGCTCGTTGGTTACGGGGGAAGACGGCCAGACCGCCATTGAGGAAATGGGTTGGCCCCGTCTCGCGGAAACGACCTTTACGATTCACGATGAGAGCGGGAAGATTAATCTGAATCATGCGCCTGCCAGTGTGTTGCAAAAAGTCATGGGCGTCCCCGGTGACACGGCGCGCACAATTGCCGCCAGCGTCCCTGCCGGGGGGAACGACCCCAAGAAGCAATGGTTTCTGGAGTTGGACGAACTCGTTGACCGGCGGCTCCTCGAAGGTCCCCTCGCGCCCACGGTGTATGAAACGCTTACAACCTACTCCGTCGTGGATCATCGCAATGCCCGGGGATTCTTCAATGTAAATGCCGCCGACCCGTCGGCGTTGGCCGCCGTCTTAGACTTAACCCCGGAGCAGGCCGCTCAGGTAAAAGGGAAGGGTCCCTTCTCTTCCTCCGAAGCCCTCGCGGGTGCGGTTGCTGCGGCCCGTGGCGTGCCCCCGGAGTCGGTGACATCCGATCCTGCGTTGGGCTTTCAGTCCCGGTGTTTCCGTGTGGTCTGTGAAGGTCGGTATGCCCGCTTCGTAGATAAAGAGCGATACGAAACGGCCAGTGCGGCGGACAAGCGCCGTCATCTTATGAATGTCGCCGTCCATCGGGTCGAAGCGGTCCTGCTGTTTAACGAAGACGCGACGTATGACATTATCCACTGGAACGTGGATATTGCCCGAGAAGTTGAAGAAACGGAAGCGCCTGCCGCTGACAATGCGGATGAGTCCGTTGATGTGGAAGATGTGAAAGTGGAAGCGGAGGCGACGGCCTGATGTGGTCTCAGCGCGCCCGACAAACCAGGAAATCAGCCCCACGCTGTGGGGCAGCGAATAGGAACTCCAGGGAGGATGCCGTCTGATGGCGAACGAAGCCGAGAATCCAGAAGTCAGCACCGATGCCGAAGAAGTCACAGCCGACGCGCCTGCCGCCGAGGATGCCGTGACCGAAGCGAAGCCGGCGGCGAAGAAAAAGGCCGCCGCTAAGAAGCCTGCGGCCAAGAAGGCGACGGCCAAGAAAGCTGCGGCTAAAAAGCCCGCCGCAAAGAAGGCCCCGGCCAGGAAAGCTGCCCCACGGGGTGGCCTCAAGAAAATCGACGTCAAAGGGCTTGCCGACGTGTTGGCCGAGACGGAGAAAGAGGATGAGGTGGTCGAAAAGCCCGCCGTGTCCAGGCCTGCCGACAAGCCCGCCGTGAGTATTGTGGGCGGTGGTGCAGCCAAGCCCGTGGCGGTGAAAGCCGTGGCGGCCAAGGCCAAGCCAGGCGCCGGAAAAGAGAGCAAAAAGTCGGGTGCCCGGGATGAATTCGGTGGACCCGCTGCCGCCGCATCCTTTATGGGAAGTGTCCGAAAATCGGATGTGACGAACTTCCTGCGTCAGCTCATCATGCTTCTCAAGGCCGGTACGCCCATCCTGCGCGCATTGCAGACCCTGTCAAAGCGCGGCGAGCGTGCCCGTGCCCGTGCGTTGGTGGCCGACATTACCCAATATGTAGAAGCCGGTAACCCGCTCTGGCAGGCCTTCGATCGGCACAGCCGCTATTTCGACCGGGTTTTCGTCAATCTGATTCGGGCCAGCGAGGCCAGCGGTACGCTGATCACCGTATTGGAACGGGTCGTGGCCTACCGCACCGAGCGGGAACTCATGCACAAGCGGGTGCGTAGCGCGATGGTCTATCCGTTTATTCTGATAGTCGCCTGTACCTTGGTCATGCTGCTCATTACCAAGTTCGTTATTCCCGAGTTTAAATCCATGTTTGAGAAAGCCGATATCGAGGTGAAGGGTCTGACCCAGGCGCTCTTCGATGCGTCCGAGTGGTTCTCCGCCTATTGGTGGTGGCCTTTCGTTATTCTGGCAGTGTTGGTCGTGCTCTACAAGCTCTTCGTGGCCCGCTCCCCCGTGGCGCGGCTCTGGGTCGATACGATTAAGCTGCGGATTCCCGTGACGGGTCCTATCGTCAAAGGGAATGCCATTGTAGAATTGACCCGCACCCTGGCCCTCTTGATTCGTTCCGGTGTTCCCATGATGGCGACCCTCGAGTTGACCCGCTCCTCGGTGAATAACCGGCGTGTTGCCGAAGCCCTTCAGGGGGTGCGCGATTCCATCGAACGGGGTGGTGGTATGGAAGCACCGCTGCGTAAGGCGGCCCCGGCCATTCCCCCGGTGGTCACCGACATGCTGGTAACTGGCGAAGAGTCTGGTAAGGTCGACGAAGTGGCCAACCAGATTGCAGATATCTACGAACAGGAAGTGGAGATCCAGACCCGCAGTCTGGGCGAAACCTTGCAGCCTATCTTTACGGTGATCGTCGGCTTGGGAATCCTGATTCTCTTTGTGGCCCTCTTCCAACCGCTGGTGGCCCTCATCGAACAGCTCGGCCAGGCAGGCGCCTGATAACGGGCTGAATCTGAATTACACCTTAAAAAAAGACACCGGGCGCTCCGAATGATACGGAGCGCCCGTTCTATGTCTGGGCTGCCCATGGTCGCAAGCAAAGAGTAAATTTTCACCACGAAGAGACGAAGAGCACGAAGAAAAGAAGGACCTGAAAACAGGCCACTCGTTGCTACGGTCCGCCGTAGCAATGCATACCATTCCGCTCCTGCGGAATAGCGTCGACGATGTCATCTCAGCAGTCCTGTTTCACCAT
>JAUIMA010000182.1 GCA_030432675.1 Candidatus Hydrogenedentota bacterium
GGTGTCTTCGCCATGTCGGACGACCAGGGCCGACAGGCCACCCGCAGCATGGGTCAATGGAACGGCGCGGGACATGACGTGGTCAAGACGAAGTTGTCCGCCGTCGGGCATAACCCAGTGGTCACCCACCACCATCGCCCGACGGAGAGCCGGGGTGTCCCCTTCCAGGTGTTGGAGTACGACCTGGCCCTCGTCCCATCCGTGCAATCGAATGACGTGTGGCGCCCCGGCGGGATCCTGATAGTAGTACGGACCGGGGCCACCCACGACGTTGCGGGAAACCGGAACCCGGGTCGTCTCCTCGTCCTTGGTGACCTGTAACGTAATCGCGCTACCATCCGTTTCCTGTCGCACGAACAGCACCTGGGTCCCATCACGCAGCGTCAGTCCGCTACCGGGTGTCAGGCTTTGCATCCATTGGACAGCGCCGCCATCCCGGACGCCCCATTGGGCTTGCGCACGGAGTGCCTCCCGACCCGTGTCGGCGACCTGCCGCGCTTCGGCCTCGCTGTCATGCCATTGAAACTGCAGGGAGGTTTCGGCATCCGGGTAATACCAGGCATCGCGCTCCAGAAAGAGGGAAGTGTCGCTATGCGGTGTGGCGGCAGTCCATGTGAGATGGACCATGGGCCGCCCGCGCTCATGTCGAATCAGCCCCTCCCAGGGCACCACCTCCACCATCTCAAGCACCTCGTCGAATACGGGGACGGAATCGCCTGGAACGACCGTGCGGTTCACCAACTCTCCCCCGCTATGGACGATCAGTTCGTGGGTGTCATCTGCCTCCTCCAACACTTCGTAGCGGTCCAGACGGATCCCGAAGGGCAGTATGATGGCATCATAGGTCCTATTGGTATCGAGAAAACGGATTGCCCGGGGGTTTTCCAGCGGAAGCAGTTCCGTGGGAAGATTCCGGTGTGGCGTCGCGATAACCTGATCAGGTTCGTGGGCGATGACGACCGCATGCTCCGTGCTGCCCGGGGAAAGCAACAGGCTGCCCTCCGGTGTCTGGACCCGCGCATAGAGCAGCACACCAATCAGGGCGAGAAGGACGACGTAGAGTGCGGAAGCCCAACGGCGCGTATTGATTCGTAATGCCATGGGAACAGTATGCCCTGCAACCCACGTGTGGTGCGAGTTGCTACTTAGAACGAATAGGGGCTTACGAGACGGGTCTCGGGCACTTCCCGATACTTTGCACCGGCCACGAAGAATTCTACCAGGCCATCGGCAATCTCCGGACTGAGACGGGTCTCCGAACGGCTCGATTTGGCCATCATGTGCATATCGGCGACGCCAAGAAATACCAGGGTTAGACTCTGGCTGTCGCCCCCGGAGAGCTCCTTGTTTTCGAGGCCATCGCGAATCACGCTTTCCACGAGTTTGAAGCGCTGTCGGATGAGGCGATTCCGATCGAGAGAAGGGCCCTGTTGGGGCGGGGAAAAAAGAACCTGCAGGATGAGACGTACCGAATCACTGTTTTGTTCCGCGAGCTCAAAAGCCCCCGAAATGATTCGTTTCAGTCGGGTGACAGAATCCCCTTCGGACTCCACGGCCGCCTCGATTCGCTCCAACAACTCGCTGAATTTGGTTTCAAAGAGACGGCGAAACAAGTCTTCCTTGTTTTCAAAGTAATAGTAGAGCACGGGCCGCGTCACACCGGCCCCTTCGATGATTTCCCGAATGCTGGTACCTTCGTAGCCTCGCTGACTGAACAGATTGAGTGCACTGTTCAGGAGTTTCGTCTCGGCTTCATTGGTCGTCGTGGGTTCGGGTACAGCCATCGGAGTCTCCAGTTTTTACCTAACGTTCGTTAGTCATTCCCGATTTTAACCGAGATTCCCGTGAATTGCAACTCCCATGTACCCCCCATACCTTGAAACGACGGGCCATCCCGGCGCACGCCACCTCCATGATCGCATTAGAAGTCATGGGTAAAGTCGCTCTTGTTTCCATGCGGTGGTCTGGCGGGTATACCGGCGCCGGTCATGAAGACGGAAGGGTTGCTTGAGCCAGAATTCGATTTGCTGGGGGCGAAGCCGAAACCCGGACCAGAATTCGGGTCGCGGCACCTTTCCGATGGCAAACTTGGCCCCGTATTTCGCAATACGCTGCTCAAACTCAAAGTGCTCCGTGTAGACCGCAGACTGACGAGACGCCCAGGCACCGATTTGACTCTGCTTGGGACGCTGGGAAAAATAGGCGTCGGCCTCTTCATCACTCACGGGTTCCACCCGACCGCGGACGCGGATCTGCTTATCCAGGGGCATCCAGTAGAAACACAGGGCGGCCCCCCGGTTCACTTCCAGATCTTTGGCTTTGGCGCTTCCGAGATTGGTAAAAAACACAAAACCTTCGTCGTCGGCCTGCTTGAGCAGCACCACCCGGGAGTCCGGCATCAGGTCGGCATCCACCGTAGACAAGACCATGGCCGTTGGCTCATGAATGCCGTCGCAGGCCTCGGCGTCTTTCAGCCAGTCATGGAACAGGGCAATGGGATTTTCTTCTTGGGGTATAGACATGGAGTCGTGACTTTCGGCGCGAGGGCCATGCGAGGAGGTGGCCCCGGATGGCTTAGACGAATTGTTTCATGTACTCGAGACTTTTGGTCGCGATGGTTTCGGGACCCGGCTCGAAGTTGAAGACTTCAACGGAAACGTATCCCTGGAAGTCGACTTCTTTCAGCGCGCCGAAAATAGGCTCGAAATCGACATCACCGAAGCCCGGTCCGTTCAGGTTTTCATCGTTGGCGTGATAGTGCTTCATTTTGTCCGCGTACCGCCGAATCAAGGTAGCCCGATCGTCTTTTTCGAAGGTCATGGCCTTCGTATCGAGTATCAACTGAAAATTGGGGTGCTGCACGGCATCAATCAATTTCACCGTTTCTTCGACGCTCTGAAGGAAATTGGTTTCGAGGTGGGTGAGCGGCTCCATGCAGATGGTCACATCCCGCTCTTCACAGGCCGGCATGGCCTCCGACATGATTTCCCGCGCGTAATCGAAGGCCTGGTCATACGTCACACCCTCTTCGATATTGCGCTGTTTGGGGGAACCGAAGATTATGACCTTGCCGCCAATATCACCACAAAAGTGCACGAGTTCCTTCATGTAATCACTCGTAAACTTGCGAATTGATGCATCAGGGTGGGTAAGGTGGACGCCGTCGGGCCCGACAAAGACCCAATGAATACCAAGAATGTCGAGGTCTGCGGCAGCCGCACTACGCACGATTTCCTGGCGGGTGCCTGCGGAAATGTCGGTCACAAACGGTGAAAAGGTGAAGGGGGCCACTTCCAAACCATCATATCCCGCCTCCTTCACATAGTTGACGGTGCGGGTAATATCGTTCCAGTCTTTAAAAATTTCACTGCAGATTCCAAACTTCACGAAGTAGACTTTCTATGATTCGGCGTTGATGATGTCGTTATCCGGAAATTCTTCCGAATTGTAAATGAATACCCGATTCCCGCCCGAGCGCTTGGCATCATACATCATGGCATCGGCAAAGCGGATAAAGGAACGGGCGGTACTTCCTGGGCGATATTGCATGAGCCCAATGCTGAGCGTCAGTCGGTCAAAGCGCTTTGACTCGAAGGACTGTCGAATACGCTCGGCGATGACATGGGCCTGTTCCTCGTCGGCTTCCGGCAATATCACGGTGAACTCATCACCCCCATAGCGGAAACCGATATCGACGTGTTCACGGGTGCTCTCTAACACCACCTCGCCGGCCGTACGCAATACACGGTCCCCTTCGAGGTGCCCATGGCAGTCGTTGTAGGTCTTAAACTGATCGACGTCGAAAAGCAACAACGACAGGGGGTGTCCCTGACGGGTTGCACGCTCGATTTCTGCTTCCAGACGATCATAGAAACAACGCTGGTTGTAGAGACAGGTGAGACTGTCCTTAATGGACATCTCCTTGAGCTCGTTCTCCAGATGCTTCTGTTGGGTAATGTCCTTACAGATAGCCAAGGTTGACACGCCACCCGTGCCTGGAGCACGCACCTGAGAGAGGGTAATGTTGACCGGGATCAACAATCCGCTCTTATGGAGCACCTCCGACTCATAGTTTTGCACCGGCTTGCCCTGATCCAACATGCGATAGATATACTGCAACTCATCGTTGCCGCCGTGGAGCAAATTGGCGATGGGCATTGCTTCCAGGGCCTCGCGGGCATAGCCAAACATGTGCGTTGCCCCCTGATTGGCAAAAGATATCGTGAGCCCCTCGTCAATGGTCAGAATCGCATCCACCGTACTGTGAAAGAGGCTCTCAAGATAATCTTTCGTACCGCGCAACTCGTGGTTGGTACGTTCCAGATCAGCCGTTGCCTCCGCCACCCGGGCTTCCAGTTCGGTCTGATACCGCCTATTCTCGATAATGAGACGACGGCGCTCGAGGGCCTTTTCTACGGCCAGCGAAATTTCCGAAAGGTTAAAGGGCTTCAGGAGATAATCGTCTGCCCCCGCCCGCATGGCCTCAATCGCGTTGGTTACTTCGAGCAACGCGGTGACCACGATAACGGCCAACTCATCGTCTTCCCGCTTTGACTGAAGGACAACATCGATGCCATGGACCTCGGGCATCTTAAGGTCAGTAATGAGCAGATCAAAACGGGATTTCTTCAGCGTTTCCAACGCGTCTACGGCGGAGGTAAACATCTCACAGCCGTAGCCTTCTTCCGTCAGGTGCTGCCCAAGCAATTCGAGAATACTGGATTCATCGTCCAGTATCAGGATGCGTGCACTCACGTCTCATCGCTCCAACGTCTGGTAGGAACCGCTGCAAACCCCTGCATTGAGATCGACCACAATCAGGCACCCATCGCTAAACGTATTTGACGACGGCTATCATCACAAAGATAGATCCGACACCTAACCCAATTTCCAGTTTGCCAGGAAGTTGATCTTGATCGAACTCCTTGTTGCCCAATTCGCCATCTTTCTTGGACGCGATACTCTTACCTTGTGCATGGGCCCCGTCGACACATACGAGAAAGCCGAGACAGAGGACCAGGCACACAACGCCCAGCAGAATGAGATACTTAGTCGCCATCGTAACAATCTCCTTGTTGTGAATGGTTTACGCAGTCATTTTAACCAGTACGGGTACAAAGTGCAATACGAATTAACAGGTCCTCTCCATGGGGTAGCGTTCAGCCCGGGCGTCGTGCAGGAATTGGGGTGATCCGCAGGCGCTAAAACCGGGTGGGAAAGTGCCGCGAAGGGCCGCTGATGATTCTTGTCTGTATTTGCCTGTTTTTGTATAATCACTGAAAGCAAGACGCTATTCACTGCAAATGACCACGGAAGAATATAGAGGCTAAGCCCCCATGGAAAAAATCCTGACTGTTAACGATGTCGCTACGATCCTGCAGGTTAAGGCCATCACCGTACGCGAGATGTTTCGCGAAAAACGATTGCGGGGTTTTAAGGTCGGTAAAGCCTGGCGCACCACAGAATCGATGTTGCAGGAGGATATCAGCGCCCTTGCACGGGGAGAGTCGCCCGCAGAGCTGCCGACTCCCGAAGTACAACGTACACCACCCTCCCCCTCGCCCGTTGCGCCGCCTGAAAAAACCGCGAATCCGGTAAAGCCTGCCGCTCCCCCCGCGCCCGCCGCCCCGGAAACGCCCAAACGAAAGCCAGCGCCCCGTCCGGCCCCTGCCGCCCAATCCCCATCGGAGCAGGACGACGAAGATACCCAGCAAATGCTGTTTTAAGTCCTGGGTTGAAACGGGCGTCGCGCCCTGTTTGCGAAAGGAATCCATAATACACTAGCTTTGCTAAACATTAAGACAACGCGTTCATGAAGTGCTAGCATTGACAAAACCAATTGGTGACTATACTATACGTGGCAATAATCTGGTGTGGAGGGGAGTGAGAATTCCCTTGTAGGCGAACGATCTGGACGCACGATCACGTGCACGGGGGATTGCGTTCGCCCAGCGTATCAAGGAGCGTTTGATCTATGAGGATCCTGGAGTTTCTCAACGATTCGAAAGACGATATCGAAGCGTCTGGTCTGATTTACGAGTGCGGTCTGGCCCCCATGTATCACCGCGTCTTCACGACAGAAGAGCAGCAGTACATCGAATCCCGGCAGGAGGACTTCCCCTTTACGCGGGGTGAGTATATCGCGTCGCGACTGGGCGAACATGACATGATCAGCGATCTGGCGCTCTTCTCGCAACGTTTCCGCGCCAACATGGAAGAGCGCTTTATTGCAGCACGACTGAAGTCGGTGGGTGCTCAGTTTCTCATTGAAGCGGGCGATTGGTATGCACTCCACTTATTTATTCAGGAAATTATCCGCGATTCAGACAACCTCCGTGCCCACCTGCCTGCTGCACGGGAGTTCACCAAAGAGTGTTGTGAAAAACACATTCGCTACACCCATCAGATTCGGCAGGAGTTGCCCGCCGGAACGGTTCAGGGCGAACATCTGGGCTATTGGGTCATGTCCCATCTCCTCGAAGAAGAGACCAACTATGACCGGGCGCTTCACTACGCCGAGCAGGGCATGCATCAGGGTTGGCAGGGCAACTGGGAACCGCGTATCAAACATCTTCAGAAACTGGCTCCTCCCCGCAGCACCCAGAGCACAATCGTAAACCTGAGTGGTGGACGTCCCCCGGGCTCGGGCCAGCGCCCCACACCCCCTCCCAGTGCCTCCCAGGCCCCCATGCTGGAAACGGCGGAGCGCCATGTCGCCTGCACCCAATGTGGCCAGAAAATGCGCATCCCCTCCACCTTCACCCGGGCCTTTGGTGCCTGCGTCAAGTGCGGAAACCGGGTCGATATCCCGCAGGACTAGCCCCGAATCAGGAAAACAACTGCTCCAAATTAACGCAGTGTTATCCCTATTTTCATTGGACACATTTTGCCGCCTTCTGTGCTATACTGAGGGTGCAACACGTATGAAGGTAACCTCAGCGTGTTGAAGAAGGGCCGCCGCGCGGTGCCATCGGCACCCACGGCGGCTGAGTCATTTCCAGCCCCTTCCCCTTCGATTCGCGAAACTTCCCTGCCCGGTGCTCGGTCCCATCTACTGGTGAGCACATACGCTCCATTCCACTGGACACCGGGTATCTGATATGGTTTTCAGATACTTCAATCAACCGCGACCTGGCCCCGGCCACATCAGAATCTGGAAGGTTTCAGCACTATGTCCGTTCGATTACTTCGCCCATTGCTTACTCCCATCCTCGTACTTACACTTGTCTTGGGGGCCTCCCTGTTTGCGACGGCAGACAACCACGGGGACGACGAACTCACCCAGGCAATCGCCCAGCTGAACGCCGAACAGAAGGCGGCCCTGCTGGTCTTGGTAAAAGGCATTGTAGATACCAAAGCCTCTCCCAAAGACGAGGCGATGAAAACCGTCACCGCCTACGTGAAAGCCGCCGAAGAGGGCGATACGGAGAAACTGCTGGCGTGCTTTTCGGAAGACTTCGAACATTACGAATTGGGCAACAAGGCGGGTCTCCGTGCTTTCATCGAGGGGGTAGAAGCGGAGGGTATGCTGGAAGACATCAGCGGTAACGTAGATGATGCCGAAGCCGAAGTGGATGGCGATACCGTCACGGTCTATCCTGTGGAACTGGAAGGTATCTTCGGTACCGTCACCTATGAATTCGAATTGAAAGCCGAAGGCGGGGAATGGAAAATCGTCGGCTTCGACATGACCGGCGTCTAAGTCTGGCTTACGTAAAGAATTTACCTCGTTGGAGAAGCGATTCGCTTCTCCAACTTTTTTTGTCCGGTTGAATTCCAGATTCCGTCAATCGTGTTATGATAACGTGCTTGAAGTATCTCCTGGAATCCGAAATGACCGTACACAAGAAAATTCTGCTTCTACTGCTCATCAGTGTCAGCATCTACACGGTGTTGGGCATTGCCTTCCAGCAATTCCTGATTCTCCCGAGTTTTCAGGCCTTGGAACAAGAGGAAGCGAGAAAGGATGTTCGGCGCTGTGTGGAGGCACTCCACCGGGAAGTGCATCACCTCGACCTCTTCTGTTTCGACTGGGCCGCATGGGATGACACCTACCGCTACATCGCAGACCCGACCGAGGCTTATGAGTCCTCCAATTTAAGTGCCGCGTCCTTCATCGACAATGATATCAACCTCATCTATCTCTTCGATCGCTCTGGCGCTCTGGTGTGGGGGCAATATTATGATCTCGATCTCGAGGAACCGGTACCGTTCCCGGACTTTCCTGCGGAAGGACTGGCCGCCACCCACCAGATCTTGAATCACAAGACCCGAGATAATTATATCCACGGAATTTATCGCTCCAGCAAGGGCGCTCTGCTCCTGGCCTCCCGCCCTATCCTTCCCAGTGAAGCCGAGGATAACGAAGTCATTCGCGGCACCTTTGTTATGGGGCGCCTCCTCGGACCAACCATTCTCGAAGAAATCCAACAACAAACCCAGGTGGACCTTGACCTCTATCCTATCGAGGACGACCGGATTCCCGAGTCGGTCCGCCTCCTTCCCGTGGAGACGGAAGAAATTCACTACACGTCTGCGGAATTGCTCCAGGCATATGCCAATGTGCCAGACATCACCGGTAAGCCGACCTTGACCTTTGTGACCTACCTGCCGCGCAGCATCATGGCCCGGGGGCATGAGGCGATACGACTGCAAACGATGGCGGCGGGAGCGGCGGGACTCGCGTTTGTCCTCTTGTTGGCATTCTTTATGAGGGGTCTCGTCTCACACCCGTTACACGTATTGAGTGAACAGGCAAAGAGAGTTCGCCTGGGCAACACTCCCGAGCCCGTAGCGGCCCTGCGGCGCAACGATGAAATCGGGCGACTGGCCCGTGACTTTCATAGTATGTTGCGTCGGTTGCGCCGGGAAGAGGAGGAACGAAGCAGGGCCCAACTCGCACTCCGCAACAGTCAAGCCCGCCTGGAGACCATACTCAAGACTGCGCCCGACGCTATCGTCATCACCAATGCGGACGGTGTGGTAGAGTCCGCGAATGACGCGGCAGGCCAACTCTTTGGCCACCCTACGGAGCAGTTGACCGGCATGCGGGGGCGGGATTTACTGGCGGATGAGGAACAGCACTATTGGGTAAAGGCGGTGGCCACCTATGCCGGTGCCCCCGGCCCCGAACCCTTTACCGCCGATCGGGAATCGGCCATCCGACGCGCCGACGGCACCGAACTCCCTGTGCACATGTGTGTGACTTCCATGTACCTGGACGGCGAATTGTATTTTACCTCATCGGTCCGGGACATCTCCGAAATTCGCGCCATTCAGGCACGTATGGCCCGGGCACAGCATCTCGCAAGCATCGGAGAAATGGGTGCCACGGTCGCCCATGAAATCCGCAATCCACTGGCCGGCATGCGGGGGGCTATCCACCTCCTCCAATCCGGCGATCTGCCCGATTCTCTTCGGACCGAGGCATTGCAAGGAGTGTCAGAGTCGGTCGATCGTATCGCCCACACGGTCGATCAGTTGTTGGGCTACGCCCGCCCGCTCACACCGCGACGGAGTTCCTTTCGCCTTCGGCCCCTCTTGGAGGCCGTTTCCGAATTAAGCCCCGGCGAAACGCCCCCGGCACACGATGTGACGATAACGTGCCCCGAGTCGCTAAGCCTGATTGCCGACCCCAATCTAATCCGACGGGTCCTCGAAAACCTATGGTTAAATGCGCAGCAGTCGGCCGGCCCCGCAGGGTCCTACCAATGGACCGCGGAGGCCGCGCACGGCTCGATTACGATCGAACTAACGGATAATGGCAGTGGACTGGAAGAGGCAACGGCATTGCGCCTCTTCGAGCCGTTCTTTACAACGCGGGTCGAAGGTACCGGGCTGGGTCTGGCCGTCTCCCTTCGTATTCTGGAGGCCCACCATGGTAGCATTCATTTGGAGAATCGCCCCCCAGGAGGCGTAGCAGCAACAATTTCGTTGCCAGAAGGAGTCGCGTAGTGTCTGGATCAGTCTTGGTGGTTGATGATGAGAAAATGATTCGTTGGTCGTTACGACAACGATTGGAGCAAGATGGATTTCAGGTGATGGATGCGGAAAACGGCACCTCCGCGCGGGACCATTTCCAACAGAACACCTTTGAGGTGGCACTCTTTGATATGCGCCTTCCAGATACGGACGGCATGACACTCCTGAAGGAGTTCCATGACGAACAACCGGACACCCCGGTAATCATCATCACGGGCTACTCCAGTTTAGAGGGTGCCGTGGACGCGATTAAGTGCGGGGCCGCAGACTATCTTTCCAAACCCTTCGACCTGGACGAGCTGAGTATTACCGTACAACGGGTACATGAGAGCAGTGTCATGCGTCGGGACATTAAGACGGAGCTCAATCAGAAACGCTCCCAATTCGGGCTGGACAATATAATCGGTAACAGCCGGGAAATTCAGGACGTGAAGCAGCTGATCCGTAAGATAGCTGCGGGACAAAGCACCACGACCCTCCTGCTGGGCGAAAGTGGCACCGGCAAAGATCTGGTGGCGAGGGCCCTACACTACGAATCCACCCGGGGCGCCCACCCCTTTATGAATATTACCTGCACGGCCCTCCCGGAATCACTGCTGGAATCGGAACTCTTTGGCTAC